>CAZKIT010000227.1:0-2558 GCA_964552905.1 uncultured Spirochaetaceae bacterium | reverse complement strand
TGATCCGTCCATCGGATGTGCAGCCATGGGGCTTGGGCCAGAAGATCTCATTAGGGATCTGGAGACATTCGGACTGTTCTTCGAATCAATGTGTATAAGAGACCTGAGGGTATATACCGAAAGTATGAAGGGACAGGTCTATCATTACAGAGATGCCAGGGGAAGGGAAGCCGATGCCATCATCCATCTCAGGAACGGCAGGTGGGGAGCAGTCGAAGTTAAGCTCACATCATCTGAATCTATCGAGGAAGGAGCGAGACATCTTCTCTCTCTTGCTGTAGATATCGACACGGAGAAGGAGAAGGCGCCGAGTTTCCTGATGATAGTCACGGCAACTCCCTATGCCTACAGGAGAGAGGACGGGATTTTCGTCGTTCCCCTCGGCTGTCTCAAGCCCTGATATTCCGCCCTGAAAGAAAATCCCTCCTCAAAGGAGGGACCTGGTGTCAGGCGACGAGGTTTCTAACCCAGATGCGTTTCTTTACAAGGATTACTCCCATGACACACTTTATGATATCCATAGCCTGTACGATGAGGTAAATCCAGGTAACAGAGAGGGAAGTGTATCTGCTTACGATGAAGCCTGTCGGAATACCCACGCACCAGAGGAACGCAGAGTCGAAGACGATTGTTATCCAGACTCTTCCGCCTGAGCGGAGAGTGAAGTATGTCGCATTCTTGAATGCGAATACCGGCAGGCACACGGCCTCCGCGAGAATCAGAGAAGTCGCTACATTCCTGACCGCATCGGTTGTGTTGTAGAGAAGGGGGAAGAAGGGCGAGACAAGCGCCATGAAGACACCTGCGGTCGTTCCGACGAATACGGAGAAGGTGATGAGCTTTCGGTCAGTGTCTACTGCTTCCTCGACCTTTCCTGCTCCGAGAAGCTGCCCGATGATTATTCCGATTGCATTACCGACGGCGAGGAATGATACGTTGAATATGTTGAGCAGTACCGACGATATGTTGTATCCCGCAACGGCATTGAGACCGCGTGTCGAGTAGCACTGTACGAGGAATGTCATGCCGAGTGACCACATCGTCTCGTTCATTATAAGAGGAAATGCCGCAGTGATGATTAGTCTGAATTCCTTCTTAGGTATGATGAGCTTCCTGTAGAGGCCGATGAAGAAGGGATACTTCTCCTTCCTCTTATGGCAGATGAATACTATGATGAAAGCCTCGACGTAACGGCTGAGAACAGTCGCGATGGCGGCTCCGACTACTCCGAGCTCGGGGAAGCCGCACTTGCCGTATATGAGGAACCAGTTGAAAAGGAGGTTTGTCCCGATTGCTCCGAGTCCCGCCTTCATCGGAAGGATGGTCTCTCCGCTCTCCCTGAGAGTGGAGGCATAGACCTGCGACAGGGTATATGCAGGGAGACCGAAGAGCATGGTGTTGACATACATCTTGCCGAACTCGAGAGTTGCCTCGATGTCACCCCCGTCATCCGTTCCCGTCAGGAACAGTGACACGAGCTCCTTCCCCCAGAGGAGGAAAACGACAGTACATATGAGTGTTCCGAGATAGCCCAGTAAAAGCTTGAATCTGATCGTGATCCTTATTCCCTCGTCATCGTGCTTTCCGAAGTACTGCGCTCCGTAAATGCCGCCTCCGGAGACGACACCGAAGATGACGATGTTGAATACGAATATGAGCTGATTTGCAATGGAGACGCCACTCATCTCCTCCGTGCCGATTCTTCCGACCATGATGTTGTCGAGAAGAGAGACGAAGTTCGTGAATCCGTTCTGTATCATAATGGGGAGGGCGATGGCAAGAACCATGGAATAGAACTTCCTGTCCCCCAGAAATCTGTGTTTTGTCTTTGTCATACAGAGTGAAATCTTATGGCAAATCAGGGATAAAGGGAATATGATTTACCCATGGATAAAGTAAGACTCGGCAAAACGGAAATCACAGTGAACAAGAACGGCTTCGGCGCGCTTCCGATCCAGCGCCTCAGTACAGAGGACGCTGTCTACATAGTGCGTAAGGCCTATGACAACGGCATAACCTTTTTCGACACCGCCCGTGCCTACACGGACAGCGAGCATAAGCTCGGCATAGCCCTCAAAGGGATAAGGAACAAGGTCTATGTTGCAACAAAGACGATGAGTACGACGCTCGAGGGAGTGAAGAAGGATCTCGAGACATCTCTCTCCACACTCGACACGGATTACATCGACATATATCAGTTCCACAACCCGTCATTCTGCCCGAAGGAGGATAGTGATATCTACCAGTATCTCTTAGAGGCTAAGAGGGAAGGAAAGATAAGGCATATAGGAATTACGAACCACCGCCTCGACGTTGCAAATGAAGCCATAGACTCCGGCCTCTACGAGACGCTGCAGTTCCCGTTCTCATACATCTCGGGAGAAAAGGAACTCGAACTTGTAAGAAAATGCAGGGAAAGCGACATGGGCTTCATAGCCATGAAGGGACTCAGCGGCGGCCTTCTCACAAACAGCAAGGCCTGCTACGCCTTCATGAGACAGTTCGACAACGTACTTCCTATCTGGGGAGTACAGAGGGAAAGGGAGCTTGATGAATGG
>CAZKIT010000226.1:0-2566 GCA_964552905.1 uncultured Spirochaetaceae bacterium | reverse complement strand
CGACGGGAGTCGAGAGAGTCATGTCGACACCGCGGAAGAACCTGTCGAAGCCGAGAAGCACTCCCACTTCGACTGCTCCGTACGGCTTCTCCTTCATCGGGGAGAAACCGATTGCGGCAGTAAATGAGCCGAAGCTCTCGTCGTTGCACTTCTCGCCCACCTGGGAGAACGAATATGTGAATGCGGGAGAAGCAGCAAGCATGGCAGCTAGTAGCATGAATGTCACAGCCAGTGCAAGTTTCTTCATAATCAGCCTCCGAAATATGTGAAGAGGTAACATAAGAAGCTGCCGTACTCCTTCTTCTCCTCTTCAGCGTCCTCGAGTGTCACGAGAACGGGATTCTGGGCAACCTTCTTTATCTCTTCCTTCACTTCTGTTGCCATCTCCGGACTGTCGATGACAAGGGCAAGTTCATGAGAAAGAGTCATCGAACGGTAATTGAAATTCGAAGATCCTATCACAACATATCTGTCGTCGACGACCATCGCCTTCATGTGGAACATGGGGAGCTCGTTTCCTTCCTCGTCTTCAGACACATCGTAGTATGTGATTCCGGTCTCGCTTATGAGCTTCTCGACGGAGTACGAGCCTCCGGCCTTCGCGTAGCCGCGTGAATCCACGGAGCACCATATCTCGGTATCGACACCGCGCTCCACTGCATCTCTCAGGCTTTCCAGCATGTTGCTGTCTGCCGTCGGAAGATAGGGGCAGAGGAAGATGGAGGATTCCGCATCGTTTATGAGAGAGCCGTACATACCGGAAAGCGATACACTGTTTTTGAATACATTGCGGTTGAAAAGCCATGCATCGTACTGGCAGTTCTCCTCGCCTACAGCCTCTCTCTTGTATTTCTCTCCGTCCATCTTGTCGACACTTCCTTCATTCCAGATTGTCGCGTATTCATCGATGCAGAGGTCACTGAGGGATGTCGAATGGAAGACATACATACTGTCTCTCTGGCTCTTCTCGCCGGCCCCCATCGAGATGTAGTTAAGGTTCATGCCGCCGATGGCTGTAATTTTTCCGTCGATGATCATCATCTTGCGGTGGTCACGGACTATGAGGGAGGAGGGATTGATGAGATGCGTGAAGCTCATCGGCTGGTAGATGAGGAGGTTGATTCCGCTCTCCCTAAGGTAATTGAGAGGCGTCATCACGAATCTCGTCTCCGTCATGTCGAGGTTCGACGAGCCGTCGATTATGATGTAAACCTCCACCCCGTTCTGCGCCTTCTCCTCAAGAAGGTCGAATACGGGCTCAAGGGAGGGAGCAGAGGAACCGAGAAATGTGGAAAGGAGGATGTAATCCTCGGCCTCACCAATGAGAGAGAGCATCCTCTCGTACCATTCGTCTCCCTCATAATACATCTCCGGAAGGTCAACCCTGACATGCGATCCTCCGTAGTATTCGAGTTTCTCCTCCGTCGACATCTCGTCAGAGACCGCAGCGCCGCTGACGAATGCCTTCGTAGTGGTACAGGAAGAAAGAAGAATGAAAAGGATGGATATTACAGCCGTTACAATTCTTTTCACTGTTCGTCTCCGAATTCAAACGGATGCGGCAGCAGATCCGAATAACGGTATCTTTCCGTAGTGCCGTCTTCAGATACAAGGACTATCGGGGTCTCCGGGCGGATGAACTCGCTCATCACCTGAAGACATACCGCACACGGCTGTGCCGGCGGATTGCACTGGGAGGAAATGACAACGAGGTCGATTCCTATCGCACCTTCGTTCGTTATCGCCGTCGTTATCGCATTGCGCTCTGCACAGATTGTGGCACCGAATGATGCGTTCTCCATATTGCACCCCGAGTAGATTCTCCCGCTTGCAGCGGAGAGAACTGCAGCTCCGACACGGAACTTCGAATAGGGACAGTAGGCGTTGTACATAGCTGCTCTCGCTTCTTCTATCGCATTCTTCTCCACAACGGACATCGGGAGTGTCCTCTCGAGAGGAGTAATCCAGTTGGCACCGTACTTCTTTGCGCCTTTTCTTATATGGCGGATGCTGTTGAGCTCATTCTGGAGTTCGTCGGGTGTGGAGAAATGAGGGAAGAACGAGAAGCTTTCGAATACATATGTCGCCCCCTTCTTCTTCGCCTCCTCACGGCTGAGTGTCCCCGTCATCACCGCGCACTGGCATCCGGCTGCCTGGGCCGCCTTTATCCCGTTTGCGCTGTCCTCGAAGACGAGAGCCTCCTTCGGATCCACGCCGAGTCTTATGCATGAAAGAAGATATATGTCGGGACACGGCTTGTTACGGACAACATCCTTTTCGCTGAGAACAAGGTCGAAGTCCTTCTCCTCGAGTCCCATGCTGAGTATATTAGCCTTCACTCTCCACTCCGGGGCTGACGATGCGACGGCCGTCATAATTCCGGCTGATGAGGAATTCTTCACAAGTTCTGCCGCACCTGAAACGGGCGGAACATCCTTCAGAAGTACGGGATAAACCTTTTCCGAATACTTCAATGCATCTTCAATGTCGAGAGTCTTTCCGATGTCCGAGGCCGAATCGGAGAAGAGGGCCTTCATACCCTTACCCAGGTTCTTCACGACTGTTT
>CAZKIT010000225.1:0-2605 GCA_964552905.1 uncultured Spirochaetaceae bacterium | reverse complement strand
ACGATACGCTTCTCGACCTCTACGAGAGGGGAATGACAAGCGAGAAGATAGACTCCCTCTTCAATCCGCTCGAGGAATCAATCCATTCCATAATGGACAGACTCGAGGGAAAGAGTGTCGACACATCCTTCCTGACTCAGCCCTATGACGCGAAGAAGGAAGAGGAATTCTGCAACTATGTTGCCCGGAAGATGGGATTTGACCTCAAGCGTGGTGCAATCGGAGTTGTCGCACACCCGTTCACGACGACGCTGGGCTCGGATGACGTCAGGATATCGAACAGATTCACGGATGAGAGTGTCACTGATCCGATCTTCTCGATTGTTCACGAGACGGGACATGCACTCTACGAGATGCATGCATCCCTCAACAGCGAGATAAGAGGTACTTCCCTTGCCCAGGGAACCAGCATGGGTATCCACGAATCGCAGTCACGCTTCTGGGAGAACATGATGGGACACTCACACGAATTCTGGGAGTATTTCTATCCGTCACTCCAGACTTATATGCCGCAGCTTGCTTCCGTCAGGCTCGATGACTTCGTGCTTGCACTCAACTTTCCGCGTCCTTCTGCCATCAGAGTCAACGCCGACGAACTGACATATACTCTCCATATAATACTGAGATACAGACTCGAGAAGGCCCTGATCGGCGGCTCCCTTTCCGTCGATGATGTTCCGGAAGCATGGAACAGAGCCAGTGAGGAGATTATAAGATATAAGGTGAAGAGCGACAGTGAAGGATGCCTTCAGGACAGCCACTGGGCAGGCGGCAGCTTCGGCTACTTCCCGACCTATGCCCTCGGAAATCTCTATTCGGCCATGTTCCTCGACAGCCTCAATTCAGACTGCGGACGGGAAAACGTCCGGAATGCACTGAAAACGGGAAACTTCGACCTGATCACATCGTGGCAGGACAGAAACATATGGCATTGGGGTGCCGTGTATGAGCCGGCTGTACTTGTTGAGAGAGTATGCGGAAAGCCGCTCACAGCCGGGCCTTTCACGCAGTATCTTGAAGAAAAGTTCACTCGGCTTTATCTTTGATTGAAGAAGGAAAACGATTATGAATCTACCTAACAAACTGACAGTGACGAGGCTCGTGCTCGTTCCTGTATTCCTTATAGTCTTTCTCGTTGAGAAGTATACATCCCTTAAGGTTCCGGCAATGGTTCTGATGCTTGTCATCTACGCCGTGGCGGAGCTTTCGGATCTTCTCGACGGAAAGATCGCCAGAAAGTACAATCTTGTCACGGACCTTGGAAAGGTGATGGATCCGTTTGCAGATACGCTTACACACATAACATACTTCGTCTGCTTTCTTTCCCTTTCGATCATGCCTCTCTGGGCTTTCATCCTTATAATGTGGAGGGAATTCTCCATACTCTTTGTGAGGATGCTGCTTGCAAAGTATGCAGGAAAGGCAATGCCTGCAAACATCTTCGGCAAGGCCAAGACCGTGCTCTATGCTGCGACAACGCTTCTGAGCTTCGTCTATCTTGCTCTCGATACGTTCTCGTCGATTGATCTTTCGGTCTACTCGACAGTTCTCTACATCTTCTTCTCCCTTTCTGCCGCAGCATCTGTGATGAGCTTCATCATATATGCCAGGGCGGTTCTGAAGAGCGGAGCTCTCTCGGGGATGACGAGATGAAGGAAAGGGGACTTCCCTTCATCGGCTTCTCTTCTGAGGAAAGGAAGAATATCGAATACGTCATCAGCGATGTTGATGACACCATCACGAAGAACGGCAAACTGTATCCGCTTGTTCTTGATGCCATGTACCGCCTCAAGATGAGCGGCCGTACGATTATTCTCGTCACCGGAGGAAGCACAGGCTGGAGTGACGGCTATATACGCCAGTGGCCGGTTGACGCCGTCATCGCCGAAAGCGGTGCGGTCATGCTCTGTCATGACAGAAACGGCGGAATAACGAGCATCATAAATCCTGCGATAAAGAAGGAAGAAGTGATGGAGAAGAGGAGAAAGCTCATTGAATATACTGCTCCTTATCCGTTTTCGTCAGACCAGTGTGTCCGTATCTTTGATGTGGCCTATGACAAGTCGATGATGACGGATTCGGAAATCCAGGCTCTCCGGAATATTCTCACTCTGTTCGGGGCTTCAGTGGCGGAAAGCTCCATACATATAAATGCATGGTTCGGCTCCTACAACAAGAAGAATGCTTTGAAATTCTTCATGGAGAAGTGTCTCTCGATAAAAGAGGAGGAGTTTCTGAAGAAGAGCATATACCTCGGTGATTCTTTCAACGACCAGCCTCTCTTCAGGTATATCCCGGTGAGCATCGGCATGCATACGGTCGAAGATAGAAGAAAGGACTTTGAATACCTTCCTTCATATGTAACGACGGGAACCAGCGGCGACGGCTGGGTTGAAGTCGTCAATGCCATCGTCGACGGAAGGGAAGATGACGGAAAAGAAGAGAAAAACACGGAAGAAAACGCAGAAATAAAATAATTGAAAAATATTTCTAATCCATGTTGACAAAAACAAGGGAAAAAAAGTAGATTACTTAGGCACGCGGAATTATCGAGTGCGTTGTTTTTTTGATTTATCAGCGAAGGGAAGAGAAGATAAGAAGCTTG
>CAZKIT010000224.1:0-2626 GCA_964552905.1 uncultured Spirochaetaceae bacterium | reverse complement strand
TTAGATTCCACATAACAATGAGAATACCCGAAAAGGAAAAAGAGAAAAAGACTCACCGTCTTCTTCTCCCGAGAATGAAGAGAACAGCAACAGAGGCAGCAAACACTCCCGCAATGGGATAATAGGCATCAAACGAAGTCGTCAGCGGCAGATACTTCGCTACGGTTCCGGAGTTGTTTATAATCCATAATATTCCTTCAATAATTAAATCCGATTTAGGAATCATAAATCTTACGACTGTCATCATGAACATCAGTGTTATAAGAGGCATTCCGACAACGGAGAAGAGGAAGGAATACGGCTGCCATTCCCCGAAGACGGAGAAAACTATCGGCGACGATGCCACAGTTGCGGCAACGCTCGTCAGCATGCCGGCTGCGATGGTGGAAACAATCGGAATTCTCCCCCTTTCAAGAATCTTCTGGGGCTCTGCAATGAAGAGAATGCCCCCCAGGGAGGTAAAACTGAGAACGGTCGCGACTTCGTCCACATAATAAGGAAAGAGCTTAAGAAGAAAGACAAGCGAAAGTATGAAGCTGTCCTCGATACCGAAAAGGGGAATAAGGAAAACGAATATGAGAGAGCGCATAAGCGACGTCCTCATACCTGCAAGGTACACGAAGGCAAGGAGAATAATGTTCTTTATCATCCTTGCCCTTTTCTTTTGCAGGAAAAGGCACAGGATGGGCATGACAATGGCTGTAATGAACCCTAAATGCATTCCCGAAAGCGAGAGCATGTGGCTCAGTCCCAGTTCCCTGACCCTGTCCTGAAGCGAGCTGTCTCCGTCAAGCGTCGTCCCTGTCAGGAGCAGTGAGGTTATATTGCCGCCGTCTCCCCGGGGAAGAGATGAAATGAATGCATCATTGAACTTTTCTCTTGTCCTCCCCCACCTTCCCTTGCTCCTCACGGCACCGCCTGTCGAGAGAAAATACTTATCTTCCATTCTTCCCTCAATGAAAACCCTGTCACCTCTGGTGACACAGAGATCAGGGCCTATGACATAGACTTTACCGGAAGCGGAAAACCAGTCTAAACGGCTGTTCGCTACGCTTTCGAGCATCACCGAGTACCCGATATAACGGTGCTTCTTGCGGTTAGGTTCTGTGACCACAGTACCGTATATCCCGTATAACTCCTTTTCTTCTATCGGGATATACATAATGGTCTTGTCAAGTGAGGAGGCGAATACAGAGAAGAGCAGGATGACAAACATAACGGGAATCCTTACTTTCTCCCACTTTCTGACCACAAAGAGGACAAGCGTCAGCAGGGCAATGCCGGCTGTCCTGTATGAGAAAACGGATGGAACAAATGTCTGGAGATAGAAGAAGAGAAGGACAATGAGGTAAAGCATATCAAAGCCCTCCGTCATTGAAAGACGCGACATCGGGAGCGATGGTACCAACCCGGGGCAGCTTGAGCTGTCTGGATAAGGGAACTTTCTCAGGAGTTCCGTTTCTTATTTCCGAAAACTCACAGCCTTCATCCTTGACAGATTCACCTTCCGATGCGATATTACAATCAGGTTGGGGCAGGTCGCCCAGCCTAGCTAAGGGAACTCTTACCGGAGTTCCATTTTTTATTTCGTAGGTTGTAAGATTCTTTCCTTTGACTGAAGTTACAACAAGCTTGCCGTCATATTTCTTTTTTCCGTTTGTCTGACCGTAAATCGCATTTATGACAGGGAAATATACATTGTTGTCGACAAGCATTTCCTGTCTGATCTCAACATAAGCAATATCTGCCTTGCTCAAAGCATTCCTCATTTTCTTCTGAAACTGCGAGTACTTGACTGACTCAAGATTCTTGAACTCAATCAACATCCCGTTCATCAGGGCATCGGGAATCTTGCCGTTGTACTCCATGCCTGCAAGAATGATCTTCTCTGGAAGAATCAGGACAATATACCCCTCGGCACCGAATATCTCGGCATCCCTGATTTCTGTCTCCAGCTTTGACTTGAGGTCGCTGTTCAGCGCTCCTGCCAGATACTGGCAGTAGTACTCCCTGAATACGTATATGTTGCCGCTCTGTGTCGATGCAAAGGTGTACAGATCGGGATCAGAGTAGTTCTCGAGAATCTTTCGCCTTGTCTCTCTGTAGTCATCCGTGAAGCGCACCTTGCGGCAGAGACATCTCTTCGGTGACGTTTCCGTGATAGCTTTTCTGATATCTGAAAAAATTCCGTCCATATATATAAAGCACGGAAAAACGTGATTTTATCAAAGTTTTCTGTACCCTCCCTGTAAAATCTGCTCTATTTTGAGCGATTTTCTTCACTGTTAGCCCGGCAATATGAAAGAAAGTTATCTATTTTCTTTAGTTTTAGTCTAAACTAGAAAATAGAGGATTTCCTCAGAAATCTCTGGATGTTCGGCGGACTGCTTACGGTAATGCGTCGGATAGAAAAATAAATATGGTATGCTCGCATGGTCGGGCACAATATGCAAAAAGGAAGATGAATCGGAATTTGAGGAGATAGCTAAGATGAAAGATGGAAAGCATCCAAATCCAAATACAATACATCCGATTGCAGGGTATGACAAAGAAATATATGTAAAACCGACGATTACAAATCCGAACATTATTGTCGGAGACTTTACATATATTGCCGATTCGGATT
>CAZKIT010000223.1:0-2631 GCA_964552905.1 uncultured Spirochaetaceae bacterium | reverse complement strand
AGAAAAGCTCTGATGGAACGCACGTAGTAAAGGTTGCCGCTACGACCGCTGTAGCTATACTGAAAGCCATCGTCGAAGTACTGGCTCCACGCGTTGCCGCTACCGTGCTCAGAACTCGACCAATAAGCACCAGAGTGAAAATTTCCTATCCCTTTCTTGCGCAGATTCATATACATCAAATTCAGTTCATCTATACTCGGAAGGAACCAGTCGTCATAATCGTTGCATTCATAATCCCAGCATGCTTTTGCAGCATATTCACCCGTGCCCAACTTGTTGATAATATTTTCAGTATTCGCTCTGCCCTTACCGATTGCAGTTGATGTATTGCCAATTTCCGTTCCATACCCTCCATACTCATATTTTGAACCCAGATCAGCGGGAGCAGCTTCAAGATACCGCCATCCGCACTCGGAGGAGATAAGCCCATCTGCGTTACCTGAATCGTTGTCGGCATCACAGTCGTAGAATATCCATCCGCCAGCGGGACCTTTATCTCCATATTTATAAGACCCGACAGCCCCGCAATAAGAACATATTCCGCTAACAAAATTATGAACTCCTGTCGGTTCAATCGGTTCTATCTTTGTCGCACCGCACACTGTGCAGATATATGTTTTCTCTCCTTTTTCATTGCATGTGGCTTCAACTGTTATCTCGCCCTCATTCCAGGAATGAGAATGCTCTTCCTCCGGAAATTCAGAAGAAGTTTCAGAAGGCATAAAGGCTCTGACGGGACGCACATAGTCATAGTCGTTGCGACTGTAGTAGTCCTGGTCGCCATCGCCGAAGTACTGCTCCCATGCGTAGTACGCGTAGGAGCTATTGTACTCCGAACTCGACCAATACCAGCTAGAGCGAAAATTGCCTACCCCTTTCTTATGTAGATTCATATACATAAGGTTAAGCTCATCCTTACTCGGAAGAAACCAGTCGTCATAATCATTACATTCATATTCCCAGCATGCTTTCGCTGCATATTTACCTGTACCCAACTTGTTGATAATAGATGCAGTATTAGCTCTGCTTTTACCGATTGCAGTTGATGTATTACCGATTTTCGTACCATACCCTCCATATGCATATTTTGAATCCAAATCATTGGGAGCAGCTTCAAGATACCGCCAGCCGCATTCGGAGGAGATAAGCCCATCTGCGTTACCTGAATCGTTGTCGTCATCACAGTCGTAGAATATCCAACCGCCAGCGGGTCCCGTACTTCCTATGGAATAAGTACCCAGGAATTGATTGCATTCATCAATTTTCGCCTGTGCATTGTAGTGAGTATATGCCTCAAGATTGGAATTCCTGTATTCTTCAAAAACATCGATGGCTTCTTCATATTCCTCTGCATCCATCAGCTGCATGCCTTCAAGATAGAGAGTCTTATCAAAAAGAAACTCTTCGGCCCCATACAGGTCCATTTCTCCGAGAGAGTAAGAACCGTAACTGGACTTTATGGAAACATCCAGGGCAATGTTTGATGCGAGAAATTCCTTATCTTTGAATATCTGTGAAAACGATGAATTCTCATAGCAGAGAAGCTCATTCGTCTGAAAGCTTGATGATATCTTCAGGCCTCCGTAAACGCTCTTCGTGCTGCCATTCTTGATTGATGTAAAAGTTACAGTATAGATACAATCAACATCCAGAGAACGATTCGTTCCGGAAGTTGAAACATCCTTGTCTTTTCCGTTCTCCTTCAGAATGAAGTATATTTTTCCCGTCTCCGGATATATTCGTACATTCCACTTTACGATGCCCGTTCCTTTTGCACTCGCAAACGTACCGGCCTGATCTTCTTCGTATGCGAGGTAAGTCTCACCTGTTGATTTCCCATTATCATCAAGGACATCATAAGACACGAGCTTTGAGTCCGCTGCATAAAGAGAAATGCAGAGAAGACACAAAATAAAAAGGATAAGCAGTTTTTTCATATTCCACCTCATATGAAAAGTGTAAACATATCTGGAAAAACACGCCACATTTTTGATGAAAAGGTGGTCGGCTCTTCATCAAAGCTGATAAATGGTACTTGCAAAGGCAGGCATGCGTCCACTTTATAGCCTTAGAGGCGATTTCCGAGAACAAAAACAGCCCCCCGGAAAAACAATCCCGAGGGGCTGGAAAACAGTGCTTCTCAAGCGTCAGAACGGCTTGTAGCTCACTCCGACGATGACCTGGAAGTCGGAAGCATTCTGTCCCTTGATGTTGTAGATGTTGTTCATTCTGACAAAGTCAAGAGCGAGGGATACAGAGAGGTTGTCGAGTATCTCATAGGATGCATTCAGTCCGATGTCATAGGTGTACCAGATGCTGTTTCTGGACCTGGCATCACTGTAGCGGTAATTGTCGACGTTGCTGTGGTCGCTCGATATTCCGTTATACTGGTTGTTGTAGTCTTCCTTTGAGGTATGAGCGGGAACCTCGCTCCACTTTGTCCAGAAGTCATGCGTTCCGTGTGCCATGAAGAAGAAGTTGCCTCCGACGGAGAGCTTACCCCACTGCCAGTCGACGTCCAGGTTGCCGACAAGACAGTCAGGTCCGTAGGTATAGCCGAGGGCATACTCATCATAGAGAACGTCTCCTGAGCTGATGTAATCCTCATAGGAATAGAGGCGGTACTTGACG
>CAZKIT010000222.1:0-2634 GCA_964552905.1 uncultured Spirochaetaceae bacterium | reverse complement strand
AAGTTTCGTTTACAGTGGTGCGTTTATTTACGAGTAGGGGTTTTTTTTGCAACACTTATTTGCTGATAATTCAAAGTTCGTCCGGCATCAGCGAAAAGAGCAGGGGAACATGATGACTAAAAAGAAATGCCCTCCGCCGTGAAGCAGAGAGCGCTGGAGTCTTTCTCCATTCCTGATAATGCAAGGCACAGGCTGTCATGCCGGTACTCTTAAAGATTGAAGTCTGAAAGAGGAACCGCCATCAATCACTCAGCAAATGCCTTCAGAACAGATGTCGTTTCTTCAGCTGTCAGAGCTGTGCCGTCATAAGTAAGATTTGAGAGAGACGACAGATCATTTCCGTCCATCACGTAAGAAATCGACTTGTAGGAGACTGTTTCATTCGATGATACGTCAAGGAAGTCCCCGTCAACTGTCCTGACGCTGAGCTTCAGATCCGTAACGGTGTACTTGAATTTCGTAGTCGAACCCTCGACAGCTTCCTTTGTCCTTAAGGCATTGCAGAGGAAGTAACCCTTTTTCTCGTCGCTGCTGTCAGTCCAGGTCTTACCGTTGTCAGAGCTTGTCTGATCCTTGTAATTGAATTCAAGGTTTACATTGTCTGCACCTACCTTCATGTAGCCATATGTAGCCTTACCGGTAATCGTATTTTCTCCATTATTAACGTATTCATCATAATTCGTAAACTGGCTTATTCCGACTCTTTTTGTATTGTCCTTACTGGTAAACAGATTAAGGAATTTTGAGCCATCCCACTTCATCAGAGGATCTGTATTTGTTGCAGAATAATAGCAGTTCATGGGATAGTAACCGCTTGAATTTGTGCTTGCCTCCTTATAGCCGCTAACACCGCCGACAAAATCATTCAGTACAAAGTCTGCCGCATTGTAAGCCTCAAGGAAGTAATCAGCATTGGTAGGATCCTTTACCTCAGGTTCAGTCGGTTCAGTAGGCTCAGTAGGCTCAGTAGGAGTCTCGACGGGTGTTTCATCCTTCGGTTCCTTTGTCCTGTTGTCACATGATACGAACAGCATTGCGGCAAGCAGTACCATCATCAATACGATAAACGTCTTTTTCATAGATATTTCCTCCATCCATAAAATTGTTTTCTTTCCAACAGACTAACATAAGGTTTGTTTTTTTTGCAACAACTTTTTTGCCAAATTTGACACAAAATTCGGGCTGATATCAAACACGGAGAAAGACAGACGCAAAGATGAAAGGAGACAATGAAATGCTCCCCGCCGAAGCGGAGAGCAGAATAGAAACTGTTTAACACTCGACTCAGAAAGCTCTGCAGGGACGAATGCCGCATAAAGTATTGCGATAGGTTCCCATTGCAAGCCCCGTAGAGAAGTCAAGATTTCTTGCTACAGAGCTGTTTCCTTCGCTGCTCGACCAGTAGCTGGTGCTTCCCCATGTACCGCCTTTACCGTTTCCGTACAGGTCTCTCTTCATTATGCCAAGTTCTGCATCACTCGGAAGGAACCAGTCGTCATATACGACCGTGCCTGCTGTAAGGCTGTAATCATCACAGACCTTAGCGGCATAATTACCGGTTCTCGAAGCAGCGCAGGCTGAACATTCTTTCTTTCCGGTACCCTGACAGTCAGTACAGGTGTCTGGTGTTAAATCATAAAACAAACCAGAACCGTTGCATGTTTTGCAGCTGGTGGTTACGACGCCGGTTCCGTTACAGGTTGTACATGTGTATGTGCTTGAACCGGTGTTGCCGTCATAATCACATTCCTCGCAGCCCTGACCTTTGCAATATGAACAGTAATGGATAACTGTAGTATATCTTGTGCCATTACAGTTAGTGCAGGTGGAGCTTACACTCTTTGTACCGTTGCAGACGTAGCAGTCTTTTTCCCATATCTTTCCCTCTCCGCCGCAGGTGGTACAAGATACTTCTGCCGTGTTATTACAAGCAGAACAGACAGCATCAGTAGCATAAACCGTATCACCCATTACATTGACAAGAGTTCTTGTATTGAATCTTCCGGCGCCGATTGCATTAACGTAATCACCAGTACTTCCTGCGAGTGATAATGCGCCGTCCTTGAAGTAATAGCCGAAAATGAATGTTGAAGTTGTTGTTTCGCCATCGGTAATCGTCAGGTCTCCGGGGGCAGCTTCAAGATACTTCCATGTGTACTCGATGGTATCACCATTCTCGTTGACATAAGTCGCTGTCTGTTCACTGTTTGCAGCAAAGAAAATCGTTCCGCCTGCGGGACCCGTCTCGCCGACTGCAAATTCTGTCTTCCATACAGCGGTAAGAGTAGTATTCCCCGTTATCGCGGAATCAAACTTGAATTCGGTTTTTCCGTCGTCTGCTGACCAGAACCTGAAAACGGCATTCTTCAATTCCGGATCTGTGTCCGGCTTTACAGCAGTTTCGCCTTCCTTGACAGTCTGGGCTTCATAAACAGTGGTGTCACCGTCAACACTGAAAGTAACAGTATATGAAGCAGGTTCAGTCGGCTCTGTAGGCTCTGTAGGCTCTGTAGGCTCTGTTGGCTCAGTCGGCTCTGTAGGCTCTGTAGGCTCTGTAGGCTCTGTAGGAGTTTCGACGGGTGTCTCATCCTTCGGTTCCTTTGTCCTGTTGTCACACGATACGAACAGCATTGC
>CAZKIT010000221.1:0-2669 GCA_964552905.1 uncultured Spirochaetaceae bacterium | reverse complement strand
GTTCGTCTCCGGGAGAGTAGGTCGTCGCCAGCTTTTTTTATTGACTGATTTCAACCCAAACATACAGATCGGACGGTTCATTACCGTCCTTTTTTCTTGCTTGAAGACGCAAGATAATGAAATTACCGTTTTGTTGTTTGATAATTCCTGCTTTGTACGAAAAACAACAGTAATTCAGAACTTAATTCTATATGTTAGCCCAAATTAGATTCTTTAAGAATTCGTCAGCGACAGAGACGTGAAAGAATCGAAGGGTTTATATAATGAAGAAGTCTTTTTTATTTTTAACTACACTTTTTCTTGTTATTCCGTCGTTTGTCTTCGCTGACAGCAGCAGTTACCAGCAGACGATTGAACTAGATCTAAACAGAACGCCTAAATATGAAATAGCTGTGACCTCCTCTGAACTCGATTCAAAAGATAAGACAATAATTACCATTCCCGATGACAAGAAGGTGGACTCTGTTCTCTTCACATATGACTCATCACATGTTCTGCAGCCTACCACAAAGGGTTCATATTACATCTCCTATGTATTCACGGAGTACAAGAAATGCTCCATCAGCGGATACCTGAGCGGAGATCTTATTCTGGAGGGAAAGACCGAATCAACAGCGTCGGATAGTGAGAAGGTACCTTTTACTGTAGAGGTAACGTCCTCTGATTCATCAACGTCGGTAGTGCTTGACTCCGAAACCAAGAACAACGAGACTCTTTTTGTAGTATCAACTGAAGCCGAAAAGCTCGGAGACCGCATGAGAGGATCGCTGGAGCTGACGATCAAGCCTGTTGAAAACAAAGAGAGCGTCAACGGAAAGAGTCTCGGAAAATACACTGCGACAATGTATCTGACGGTTACGGAAAACTCCTGACGTACGGACGCAATGTCACTGATAATCCTGCCTGAAACAAATCTTTCTGACGGTGAGAAAATTAAGCGTATAAAAATAACAAAGTGGAGTTCCCGATAATTCATCATCCAGTAGACTGCCATAACGACATGGAGTAAGCTTCCACGGCTTTTTGTTGTGTAACATGGTATTGAAGACGAGGAGTTGTCCGATGATGACTCTTCGTCTTTTGTCGTTGAGAGATGTGAGCGGGTCGAATTTCCTTTGACGACATGGGAATTTTCCGAAGACTGCGCTGCGATAAATGTTGTCTGCTAAATACCTCAATGATTATACTGCAGAAAGGGGGGATATATGATAAAGGGAAAGTTCGCTTTTATTGCTGGAGTGATCTTTTTTCTTGTTCTGTTCTCTTCGTGCAGAACCGTTCAAAAGGAGAAGGATCCGATTGATGTTGAATATGTGAAGACATATGACGGCCATGCTGTCTACAAGCTCCACCGAAATTCATCGCGCGGCTACAACTACGACGCATACATTCTCCTTCCGTCTGATCGTGAGGATTATTCAATCAGAAATGTCCTTGTGACTCCCAATAACAGCGGCTATCCTGCGTCTCTGGAAAAGCTGGACGAACATGTCATGCGGAGCATTACAAAAAGCTGGGAAGGAATGATTGCTTGTGCAATCAACACCGTCTCTCTCTTTCCTGTGTTTCCCAGGACAGATGAAGTCTATTATCATGCATATGGAAAGGATGCATACGAAGCAACAGGAAGAGCACGCAGACTGGATAAGCAGCTGGTTTCGATGATAGCGGACGCAAAGGAATTTGCACTTCAGAAAGGCTATGAAACAAGCGAGAAAGTTCTACTTTCCGGTGTGTCTGCCAATGCCTGCTTTTCCTTGAGATTCGCTTCTCTTCACCCGGAGATTGTCGAAGCTGTTGCTGCAGGTGTCCCCGGTATATTCCCGATCTTTCCGACGTCTAAGTGGCCTTATCCCTTCGGTGTTTCGGACATCAGGTTCAACTATGATGACTGGAAGGAAATCAAGATGCTCATCTATGAAGGCGACAGTGAGGAGAATACGCCCTGGAACGAGTTTCAGACAATGCTGAGGGCGACAGACAGCACATCTCACATTGAAGCGTGGATGAAGACAATTCCCGATTACCTCAGGAAGACGAAGTACACCGAGATTCTCATCTACAAGGATACAGGTCATGAGAAGCAGGTTAACGAGATGATAGAGTTCTTCCGTAAGAACTCCAACGGAAGTGAGTTCACTCCGGTGAAGCCGCGTAAGGAAGCCGAGGTTTATCTCAGTCCCGGCATTACGATGGAAGAGTGAGATTGCGACGAATGGGAGAGATACGAATGACCCTTCTTAAACAGCATTGCTTTTTGCAGTTGTTAATTCTCATGACTGATTCGACAGCATGTGGGATGTTGCACCAGAACTCTCAGAAAGCCTAGACCTGAAATCGTAATGAACATCTTTCTGAAGGCTGGATAAAGCTGTTCTCCCTGCTTCAGGTTATACCCATTACTTCACTTCGGCCTGTTGAAGTGGACTGGATGACTGGAATCGTTGTCTGGATGGAGGAATTGCGATTTTACGGCGATACAGATGCGGTGTGGCTGTGATGCGTTGTGAGTGACGCTGTGATTGCAACTTTTGAAATGGTATAATACGCCTGATAAATAAGGTATTTCATAATTTTATCCTGGGAAATGAAAATCAAATTGAAAATGTTTTAAATACAACAGCAGTTTATGCCTTTATATGTTAGCTAAACCAAGATTGTTTTTAAAT
>CAZKIT010000220.1:0-2669 GCA_964552905.1 uncultured Spirochaetaceae bacterium | reverse complement strand
CAAAAATAATGGCTAAAACTTATCTTTTTAAGGGTGTTTTAGCCAACATTTTATAAAAATCATGGCTAAAAGTTATCTCAAAAAGTCAGAGACCAGCCTCAAACAAGGGAACACACAAACTAAATATCTGTGTTGCAGATAGTTATATCTCTATCATCTGTTCAGAATGACTGCAGTGTGAAAGGGAAAACGGGGACAAAAAAAATGGGCAACCCACTCCGGTGCCATTGCTCCTCAGAACGGATTGCATCTCTTTTTTTCTCGGGTCTGGAAACCACATCTGCCGGCGGCCTTTGCTCACTCGACAGTCCAGATACCACATTATAGCAGGGGTAGGACTCGGACCTACGACCTCCGGGTTATGAGCCCGACGAGCTGCCAACTGCTCTACCCTGCGTCGATTAACTAGATGAAAATAACTGATTCACGAAAAATAGTCAACCCTGAAAAATCAAAATCCCGGAAGTTTCACCAGAGGCTGTAATACTGCCTTTCTGCAGATTCTCCATCTTCTCAATGAATTCTTCCAATGTTCTTCTTTTGTGGTAGAATCAGGAATATGGATGCAAACAAGAGAAAGGCAGTACACTGCAGAATAAAGAATGTTCTTACAAACCTGGAGAAGAACAACTTCTCCTCAGCTTATGTAGATACGAAGGAAGAGGCACTGACACTTATCAGATCAATGGTTCCCGAAGGTTCCTATACGGCAACAGGCGGCTCCATGACGCTTGTCGAAACAGGAATCATGAAATACCTCAAAGAGAAGACAGACTGGCATGAGGACTACAGGGATGCATACAGGGCAGAATATTACCTCGCATCAGCCAATGCAGTCACGGACAGGGGTGAGATATATGAAGTCGACGGCAGAAGCAACCGTATAAGCGCAATATCATTCGGGCCGGAGAAGGTAATCCTCGTTGTCGGAATCAACAAGCTTGTCCCGACACTCAGGGATGCCGTGGAGAGAGTGAAGAACAGCGCGTCTCCCGCCAATGCAATCAGACTCTGCAAGGACACGCCGTGCGCAAAACTCGGCCGGTGCGTATCTCCTCTCTTCAGCGAGGAGAACATCCTCACTGACGGCTGCAGCAGTGAGGAGTGCATCTGCTGTAATGCACTGATAATGAGACGGCAGAGAGTAAAGGAAAGAGTCTACGTGATCATAGTGGGAGAAGAGCTTGGTTACTGATACGCTCTATGCCCCCTACGAGGACGAAAAGTACAGGCTTTTCGCCCTCTCCCTCTCTCCGACAGATACCCTCGAAAGAAAAGGAATAAGGATTCCCGTACTCAGAAAGCTTGCAAGGACAATATCTCCGGATGACATCGAGATAAGATATCACGAGGATGTAATCCTCAGCGGTCTTGCAATCGGAGGGGAGAAAACGACGGCCGAGAACAAACTCGGTAAACTCACCAGTCTGCTTCCCTATCTTTCATCGTGGGACCAGACAGACACCATCGTATCGGCATTCAGACCGAATGATAAGGAAAGGGATATCTACTACCGGTACTTCTCGTCTCTTCTCGAGAGGAAGGAAGTCTATCCGAAGAGACTCGCCGTCGTCTGGCTCATGACGAACAGAAAATACTACGACAGAAAAGCGATAACCGATGCCGTCATAAAGGCCGACGATGGGGGAGAATACTACATCTCCATGGCTGTAGCCTGGGCACTTTCATTCCTCATCATCGACGACAGGAAGATACTCTCCCGTCTTGATGAAGTGAGTGAAATAACAAAGAAAAGGACAAAGCAGAAACTGAGAGACTCCTGGCGCTTCAATCCTCGGCGGTAGTTGCATCCGCAACCTTTTTCAGAGGCGCGAATCCCTTGCCCATTACGCTGTATGCCTCGTTGACGAAGACGAAGGCCTTTGGGTCACAGCGGTTGATTATTCTCAGAAGCCTCTGGTACTGGTGGTTCTGCACGAGAACAAGAAGCATCTGGTGGTCCTGATGGGTGTAGACACCGGTACCTGTAAGGATGGTTCCAGTCTTCTTCAGTTCCTTCACGACAGCTTCCTCTATAGCTTCCATGTGGTCCGATACGATATATACGGACTTGCTCTGCTTCGTTCCGAAGCCGGTGAGGACGTAGTTTACCATATGAGACGAACATGCCATGCCGATAATGGAGAAGAGCATGGGCTCGAGACCGATGAAATAGCCGGAAGATCCTACGACAATAACGTTGAAGCAGAATGATACGGTACCTACTGCAATCGGAGTGAAGTGAGCGATGGACTGTGCGACGATGTCAGTTCCGCCGGTGTTGCATCCCGCCTTCATCGTTATCCCGATACCAGAACCAAGAAGGACACCTCCGAAGAGTGCAGAGAGCAGAACATATACCGGTACAGATACGTCAAGTATCCCCTCATAGTTAGTTATGCGGCCGATGGTCGTCATCCAGAACGAGAGAAGAGAAGATCCGATCAGAGTCTTAAGTCCGTATTTGATGCCGAACACGCACATGCCGAATATGATGAGAGGGATGTTAACACAGAGTGACGTGAGACCGATATCGAAACCGAAGAGGTTATAGAGAATATTGGCAACACCTGCGGCACCTCCGCTCGTAATCTTTGCGGGTGTATAGAACACGGTGATGCCGAATGCGGCGATGAACGGTCCGAAAATGAGATAGACGATGTCAATCC
>CAZKIT010000219.1:0-2689 GCA_964552905.1 uncultured Spirochaetaceae bacterium | reverse complement strand
AAGAACCTCAAAATGAGCACTAAGAGCCTCAAAATGAGCACTAAGGGAACGGACTGAGCTTTGAAGCAGGGATGAAACAATACGGCACAGTCAGACGGTGGGTGTAATTTTCTACTCGCCGGGGTCTTCTTCAGACGAAGGATGACTGACTCATGAACAGGCTTTCAAAAGAGTCTGTAGCGTTACGAATCACCAGAGCACCAGAAGCATGTACCAGCGTGCATTACTGTGCTTCATGGTAACAGTAATTGTTCACGTAGGCCTTCTTGCTGACCTTGTGTCCGCCCGGTCTTTTTTCAGCTGACACCCTGTACTTATCGAGATGGGGACAAAGGTATTTCTGTTCCCGTTTTGCAGAGCAGGAGAAGAAAAGATCCTCACGGTTTCGGAGAATCTGCTCGTCATATCCATTCTTGTCGACTTCCCGGACATTCCTGATAGCCATCTTCAGATCGTGTTTGACTCTCGGAAGCTGTCTTGCTATCGCCGCAGCCTCTTTGGCCGAATCAGCCACAACTGCAAAATCCTTGTCGATTCCCCAGCCCCTTCCGACATGTCCGCATACTGCCGTAACTACGAAAAACCTGCGCATGTTACCTCCTCATCATCCTGTCTCAGAATCAGAATAACACACCAACTAGGTCAGTTTATGACCTAGTGACTTGATTTTCATGAATTTTATTCGAATGAATCTGAAAGCTTCCCGTTGTCAGTTGTTCGGAAAAACCGAACAGCTGCCCCTCTACCTTCCGTTGAACATGTCGGGATTCCCGACAGGTTGGGTTTTACCCGTTTCAGTATCATCACGGAGTAATGAAAAAAACCCTGCATCGGAAATGACACAGGGCGTTATCTGAAAATATGAGGAATCAGTATCTTCTGAGAATCGGGAGGATGGTCTCGGCCCCGCATGCCTTGACGAAGCCTGCAAGCTTCGGGCCCTTCTCCTTTCCGATGAGTACCGTGTAGATGACTCTGAAGAAGTCCGCATTCTCAAGGCCGTTGTCGGCAGCAGCCTGATAGATGTAGTTGGAGAAATCCTTTTCGGAGAGATTATCAAGATACTTCTCGACGTAGCCGGCGAAGTCCCTGATGGCCTTTCTCTCACTTTCCGTTGCCTCATAGAGAGGATCGTTCTCCGTCTGGAGAGCAAACTTGAACTCGTCCGGAGCGTAGTCGCGAAGCCAGTTCTTCGCGCATTCGATTCTGACGCGGAGTCTTTCCTTCTGGGAAGGAGTTGCATCACTGAGCCGGGAGAGAACCTTCTCTGCATCTCCGCCGTAAATCTGGACGTAGTTGCAGAGATGACGGAACGGAATCTGGTAACCCGGCTCCGTCGGGATGGCCTTGTCGCTTACCTGGCTGAGCTCATAGATTCTCTTTTCCTTCTCCTTTCTCTGTTCCTTTACAGGAAGAAGACCGAAATAGATACGCTCGCAGTTGTCATAGTCCTCGTAGATCTTGAGAACATCAAGGTCGAAGGAGATTGCGAATTCACTCTGCGGTTTCGTGCCGACAAAGAGGTATCTGACAATCTCGGGAGGATAGATGGCAAGAACGTCATAGAGGTCTGCAACCTCACCGCCCGAAGAGGAGATCTTTCCGCCCATACCCTTGAGACGGACGAAATCGTATCTCATGGAAACGGGTGCCGTGCCGCCGAACACCTTGACAACATTCTTGGCTGTATCATAGGAACCGCCTTCGGTAAGGTGATCCTTTCCACCCGGTTCGAAGTCAACGCCTTCCTTTGTCCATCTCATCGGCCAGTCGACACGCCACGGGAGCTTCGTGTTCGGAGTTGTCCTTATATCGATGGTCTCGGTCTTGTCGAGTTCGTCATCGTGGTATGTGATGCCGTACTCTCCGTCCCATCCGATGACAGTTGTGTTGTCCCTGTCGGTGAATGAGGAGAATACGGATACCGGCCACCAGTTCTCCGGTAACGGTTCTGTTCTGTACTCGTTGAGTGCAGCCCTGATTTCATCACGGTGTTCGAGTGCCGTCTTTATATCCTCGGCATATTTGTTTGTTCTGTAGTTCTGTGCCTGATAGAGGAACTCGGGGAAGACACCGACAGTCGGGAGAATCTTCTCGACGTCGACTTCATTGCCGCGTGCATAGTTCTCGGCGCGGTGCTTGGTGTCGGGGACGAGGGTGATCGGCTTCCTGAGGTATGTTGCGAGGAGTTCCGGCTCCGGCATGTTCTTCGGAACCTTTCTGAATACATCGTAGTCATCCCATGAATAGATGAACCTGACGTTCTTTCCTCTCTCCCGGAGACATCTCACAACAAGTTCGACGGTGATAATCTCCCTGAAGTTCCCGATATGTACTGTTCCCGAAGGTGTAATACCGCTGGCACAGGTATATGAGGGCTTGTCCCCCTTCTCTCTGATAATCTTATCGGCCATTATGTCCGCCCAGTGGGTGGACTGATTTGTATTTTCGCTCATGCTCTGATTATGACAAAGAGAGATTCTTTGTTCAACATTCGATGGCATCGAGAATGCTGAGTGTATGACACGCCGGTATTTTCATCTTTCAGATTTCTGTTTTATCACTGACTGGCTATTCGAACTGCAGAAACTGATGAAAATCCGGACATACGCCCAAATCTGTTCACCCGCTCTATGTAGGCAACACGCTTAAAGAGAGGGAAAACCACGATTAAAGGGAGACCGAATCA
>CAZKIT010000218.1:0-2694 GCA_964552905.1 uncultured Spirochaetaceae bacterium | reverse complement strand
ACAATCGGATCTCCGCAGAATTTCCTCCTTCCGCAACCCTTGCAGCGGAAGCCCGCCCAGACGCTGTCGAAGTGGTTCATCGCCGCCTGCACGAGCTCGGGACTGTCCGTCAGGATGCCGGCCTCGAAGTTGCGCCGGGAAAGGCCCTTCATCCCGATTCCCGCGCCAGTGAGATTGGCGGAGCCGACGTAGGCGACAGCTCCGTCGAACACCAGAATCTTGAAGTGCACCCTCGGGCAGAGCGCTCTCTCAAGACGCGTCGCCAGGACCGGATACCTGTCGAACTCCTCGCGGAAGATGGGTCCGGGCTCCTTGGCGTGAATGAGTCTTACATTGACTCCACGCTCGATGAGTTTGGCAAGAATTCCAAGAAACGGAGTCTGAATCGGCCCGGTCTTCACATACAGGTCCTTGATGTCCGCCGTCCCTATCCAGAGCGATGTCTTGACCGAAGCCACCCTCGAGAGCACCTCGTTGTAGTGCGCCTCGTCGCTTATGTATTTGATCCAAGCCATAATGTCTATGATTCTATGCCGCAAAGATAACCAGCCATATTGCACTATTCCGGCAGCCAAAAGAAATCGGTGTTTTTTTTCAGAATTTACCCATCCTGCCAAGGAATTGCAGTGAAGCCGGGGATATTTGCAGCAAATCAATCCGGAGAAAAATGGAATCATATTCAGGCAGGATAATAAGGATGAGGGACATCAGCTTCGACCCCTCGCTTTTTCAGAACTACATGACCGGCACGGTGCTGGATGAACTGCTGTGCAGCTACAGGGGACTGCCCAAGGGCGTGAATTATATGGTCATCGGAGATCCGGGCGTGGGCAAGACCACCATCATCCTTGACATTCTCTCCGACATCCGCAAGCAGCATTCGGGAGTGCGGGTGCTGTTCATCAGCGCAGAGATGAACGAGATAGACCTCGCCGTCTATGTCCAGCGCTTCCCGAAGTTCCAGGACCTTGACATTCTCTTCGTGGAACCGGACTTCGAGTCCGCTGAAGGCAGGCACAACCTTCAGACCGTCACCGATGTGCTCCAGAGCGGATGGGACATTGTGGCGATAGACTCCTTCTACGAGCTCCAGGGCATCATCAAGGAAGAGGAGGGCATCACGCTGAAGAAGGCCGAGAGCACGCTTCTCTCGCTCATCAAGCGGCAGAACAAGGCCGGCAACGACGCCGGAGTGAACACCACCTTCCTGACCATCCAGCAGGTTACGAAAACAGGCGCGTTCATAGGCTCGAACCGTCTCAAGCATTCCATCACCGCGATGATGGAGCTGCGCCTCGAGAATCCGAAGAACATCTATTCCGACCGGTACTGCGTATTCTCCAAGCACCGCAGGGGCGATGTCGGCGTGCGACTCTACTATGACCTAGGAGCGACGGGCGACGTGTTCTACAACGAGGAAAGGTATCGCCAGGACCGGCAGATCAGGAAGATGCAGTCCGAGGCGGGAAGGTCCATGCGCATCTATGCGGACAAATTCGACAGGCTATTCAACAACTTAGATAACGACAAAGGACAATGACACAGCAGGATTTCTATGCTCTCCGAGACCAGGTCTCGAAGGAGCAGTTCCCCTACAAGGTAGTGGACAGGGCGGCCGTCAAATATGTCGGCCGGATGGACGTGGACTCAGAGAAGCAGCGCGGCCGGAACGTGTTTTCCATAGAAGGAACGGACGTCCTCGCGACTGATTATGTCGCGGCGGTGCTCGACAATTACAACGGGTTCTCGAAAGAACAGAAGAAGGTGGTTTACAAAGCTTCGGGAGAAGACGGGATCCGCGATTTCAGGAACTACCTCGCGGCGGCCAGCTCAATCGCGGACCCGTCAAAACTGGCATTTGTGGCTAATCCCGCAAGCCATACAGTCGTAAACGTCATCCCGGTCAAGGACAACATCATCGACTCGGACACGTTCTTCGACTTCGCGGAGATGTTCATGGACGACAACGGCCTTACCCCTTCCGACTGGGAGGTGGGCGGAGATTTCTCCTCGGGCATCATTCTCCATATGGACAGCAATTCTCCGGATGTCCGGTCCTTCGCCGACGGGGAGGACACTCTGGTCAATTCCTATTTCCTTCAGTGGAATCTCGGCCAGATCCAGCTCGGGAGGTACATCGAGAGGCTCGTGTGCAGCAACGGCGCGACAGAGACGGTCCAGAGCGTCAAGGCGAGGTTGAACGAATTCAACGACAAGTCGATACGGGAATTCCTCGGCATTCCGAAGAACGGCAACATGCTTGACAGCATGTATGACAAGTACTCCACGGCGGCGCTCACCGCCAAAGACACGAGAGCATCGCTGCGCGAACTCAAGTCCGTGGCAAGGAGGCTGGAGGCCTATCAGGTCGGGCCGCAGGCGGCCAATCTCATAGCTCCTTACCAAGAGGAACTGAATCAATACACGGCGGCAGGTTACGCCGTCGACGAGCTGAAACCGGAAAATGTCCTAGCCAGCATGAGCGTATGGGAACTCTACAATGCCGTAACGAGTTACGCATCGCATACACAGGAGTGGGATGCCACTGACAACCGCCGCGCGATGCTTCAGGGGGAAGCCTTCCGCTTTCTTCTCCGTCCGCGGGACATACGGAACTATGTCGATGTCTATCGGAGGATAGTCTGACAGTGCCTCGAAACGAAAAAGAGAGCCCCGAAGGCTCTCCTTTTCTTT
>CAZKIT010000217.1:0-2705 GCA_964552905.1 uncultured Spirochaetaceae bacterium | reverse complement strand
TTAGTCTACTGATTAGTCTACTTCCAGACTTGGACAGAGATCAAAACGGTATTATGTGTCGTAGGATTGATTGTCTGTTACTGTATCTTCCGGTTGATTTGCGTTGACCGCCATTCAATCACGGCGGTAACATGATTTTCACAGAAAACACAGATTTATCAGATCAAAGGAGAAAATCTATGCAGAGAAAATCATTCAGAGCCGTTGTGGTTCTCTTCGTCGTGCTCTTCACGGCAATGATGCTGGGAGCACATCCTATCAGCGAGAAGGTGACACTTCCGGAAGAAGTACAGGTCCAGATTCTCTTCACTTCCGATGTGCACGGTGCAATCGTGGACAGCCAGTACAGCAAGGGAGATGCCGAGACAATCAGCGGAACGGGACTGTCGAGACTCAGCACGGTACTCAAGGAGAGAAGAGAGCTCTATCCGAATTCGATCACACTCGACAACGGTGACACGATCCAGGGAACTCCGTTCACCTATTACTATGCATTCTTCAGGACAGATGTCGAAGATCCCACGATGAAGGCACTGGGACTTCTCGACTACGACTGCTGGAACTGGGGTAACCATGAGTTCAACTACGGCATGACGATTCTCAACAAGCAGGTTGCAGACGCACAGAGCGAAGGCATCGAGATCATCACCGCGAACTTCCTCAAGGACGGAACCGAAGACTACGAGCCGTACTGCAGCGCATATATCGTGAAGACGTTCGACGGCGTCAAGGTCGGCGTCATCGGTATGGATACCCCGAATATCCCGACATGGGACAAGGCGGCAAACTGGGAAGGAATCGAATTCAGGACATTCGTCGACTGCTGGAACCACTATGCGGACATCCTGAAGAACGAAGAGGGATGTGACATCGTAGTCGTCGCATGCCACTCAGGACGCGGAACAAGCGGCGGAACTCTCGTTGATGCCGACGAAATCGAGAACTACAACGGTGACGGCCTCTACTATGAGGACAGCTACGAGAACCAGATAGCATGTCTCATCGAGAACAGCAGGGGAATCGACCTCGTGCTCGGCGGTCATACACACGAGAAGGGAACATACTCCTTCACTGACCTCGACGGAAAGGAAGTACCTGTTCTCCACTGCGGAACAAAGGCACAGGCACTCGGCGCAGCCGTGATCACATACAGCAACACGGAAGGAAAGATCACGGACATCACACTCGATGTCATCGATACCTCCAAGAGCGATGTCGACGAGGAGTTCCTCTCCGAGATGGGCACCTACGAAGCAGAGGTATGGGACAACTACCTCAACGCTGTCATCGGCTATGCTGAAGCAGATTTCGACGGCCCGGGCAACATGACCGAGGCCAATGCATTCCTGGATCTCATCAACACCGTACAGCTTGATGCGATTCCGGAGGAAATCGGAGCCGAGATGTCCATCTCCGCTCCTCTCAACAGCAACGCGGGTGCTGTCATCCCGATGGGTGAAATCCACCTGGGACTTCTCTTCCAGCTCTACAAGTACGAGAACTGGCTCTATTGCATCGACATGACAGGTGAGGAGATCAAGGCTTGGCTCGAATTCGCTGCAACGAAGTATGAAGTCCAGGACGGCGTCATCGTACGCGGCGGCGGAATGTACTGCGACACACTCTACGGCGATGGAGTCTCCTATGAAATCTACCTCGGCAACGCAGAGGGCGACAGAGTCAGGAACATCACATACAAGGGTGAGCCGCTCGACATGGCCGGGCACTACAGAGTCGTCATCAACAACTACCGCTTCACAGGCGGCGGCGACTACATGAAGGCAGTATCTGCATTCCTCGGAAAGGACAGCTTCGCAGGCGACGAGAGCCGTGTTCTCTATTCGACACAGTACGACATGGAGCAGGGCGAGGACCTCGGACAGGTGAGAAACCTCCTCTCCGCATATATCCAGAAGGTCGGAACAATCACACCGACAGTCACAGGAAGCTTCGAGGTATATACATCAGCATCCGGAAATTAAGCATTTTGCACCCCACCGTGTGCAGAAGACACCTCCCGCAAAAAGGAGGTGTCTTTCGTCATCGTATAAGAAGCAATCCGTAATTGAAGCTCTGCCTCAATTATCACCAGAGCGGGAATCCCGCACAGTATGATGTGACGTTCTTGTAAGAGAAGAAGAGTACGTTGTCGTCACCGTCATTTCCGCTCTTCGTGACAATCGCATGGAGAACGGGGAATTCGGTTCCGTTCACAGTCATCTGGATGTGAAGCTCGTATCTTTCATCGGAGTTCTTGATGAAGGTTCCCTTGACGGAGATTTCGGCTTCCTGGATGTACGGTGTGTAATCGTAATGGCACCTCACCCTGATTTTGAGTCCTGTGATGTCAACTGTATACTTCGTGTTTATGTCATTCGTGGATACTTCCGTCGTGTTACTGGCGATGGAACATCCGTCAGCTACCAGTTCGTAGGATGCGAGATCTTCGGTATTTACCGTGTTTCCGTTTATGGTGACTTTATCCGGAGTGAGAAGTGCATTCGTGAGGATGCCCAGTACAAGGCTGTTCTCAGCGCTGTAGTCGGTTGTGTCGAAGGTTACTCCGAATGCAGAGGAGAAATCCGTACTCCTGTTCTTCATCAGTTCGTCATTCTGGACAAGCTTCTTGATGATGAAGTGCATGCATTCGACTTCATTCTTGATTCCGTACATGTTTTCATCATATACAGTCGAATCTCCGCCTG
>CAZKIT010000216.1:0-2718 GCA_964552905.1 uncultured Spirochaetaceae bacterium | reverse complement strand
GAAAAAAGAGCTGGGGAGAATATCTATGAGAAAAACACACCTGTCACTTATCGTGATGCTCATCGCCGTACTTTCGCTTGCGGCATTCATCTCGTGTGATAACACACCGAAGATTGTGACACACCACGTCACCGTCATGAACGGAGAGGAAAAAGTAAAGGAAAAGGATGTTGCCGGCGGCGACACCTTCACCCTTCCCTCCGCGCCTTCCGACAGCGCACGTACTTTTGCAGGCTGGCTTGTCGGAGACGACCTTAAACAACCCGGTGAAGAAATAACGGTTACGGAAGATACCACAATAACTGCATCATGGAAAAATAGATTCACCGTCACAGTCATAAGTGATACAAACACACTCACTACAGCATCTGTCACAGAGGGAGACAGCTATGTACTTCCTGCAATGCCTGTCGATACCAGGACCTTCATGGGATGGGAAATACACTATAGTTCATATGGTATAGACATATTCGATACTATCCTTCAGCCGGGAGAGGAACTGATAATCACAGATGATACAATGATAGTTGCTGGATGGAAGGTTAACTACACCGTTTCGTTCGACCTCGGATACAATACCGAGCCTCTGAAGATTGAGAATCAGACTGTAGAGTACTTCGATACTGCTACCGAACCCACCTGGCCAGAAAGGACAGGTTACTACTTTGACGGCTGGCTGCTGGATGGCAAGGAGTTCGACTTCAACACGAAAATTACCTCAGACATAACACTCAAGGCCAGCTGGGTTACCGTACCATACCGGGTCAATTTCGACCTCGGATACGAAGCAGACGTTTCAGTTAGTAGTCAATGGGTAAAATACAAAGAAACAGCCGAGGAACCTTCCGAACCGGCCAGAGAGGGATACACGTTCCTCGGATGGTACTATAACGAAGAGAAGTATGACTTCGCATCTACTCCGGTTACCAGTGACATTACACTAAGAGCACACTGGAATATTACGACATGCACTGTCTCTTTCAATACTTGCGGCGGCTCCACAATACCTTCACGTAAAATTCCGTACGGTGAAACAGTCACTTATGCAGAGGAACTTCCCAATCCGACCAAAATCGGAGAAGAATTCGCGCATTGGATATACGATTCAGATATCTTTGATCTGAAGACGCCGATAAAAGAGGACATTGAGCTTTATGCATGGTGGAACGAGATATCTTACACGGTTACATATGATCTCGGGTATGAAACAGACGATAAAATCGGCAACTTTTCGGTTTATTATGGAGATTCGGCCTTAGAACCAGCTGCAAGAACCAGAAAAGGGTATGTGTTCTCATGCTGGAAAGTCAAAGGCGGCGGAGTATTTGACTTTTCAAATCCTGTTACATCCGACCTCGACCTTGTAGCTGTCTGGACTCCGATAACGCTCTATCTCAACGTCTATTTTCCGAAGGATGCCGTCGATGTCGATATCATCAGAATCAGCATTGGAGACGAATACGAGAAGGACATTGCCTATGACTCCGGAGTGGCAGAAGGTGATTACCTGAAGTATACACTTGATGTAAGCGGTGTTCTGGACCACGGTACCTATGACATAGAGCTTAAAACATTCAGAACGGATGGCACAGGTGAAACGCAGACAGGCAGTACCTACTCGGACAGCGTCAAAATGAAGTACAACGAAACAGACAAGGAAATAAAGATTGACGTATCAGAGTTTGATGCATATTCGGTAAAGGTTGACTTCAAGGCATCCTCCATCTCCGGTGACAATACAACCGGTTATGTCATCGAGGGCAAGACTACAATAACTTATGACAGCTCCAACCTGAAGATTCTATATAGCACAGACGGAAGCGAGCCGGCACTCGAGTATGTTTCCGGGACAGAAATCGATACGACAAGATATACTGCCGATGAAACAAAGAATACAGTTGTCTCTGTCAGAGCTTCCGCCATCGATACGTCAAAGTGGACAAAAGTCACGGTTACTCAGTCGAGTACAATATTGGGTGCCCTCGGCCCGGCCGGAGGAGTTATCTTCTATGACTGCGATGCAGATAACGGCAACAAGTATTCAGATGACAAGGAGTCTTCCACATGCGGCTGGAAATACCTTGAAGCCTCGCCAAAAGATCTGGGTACATATCCGGCCGGCATACAAAGCGGAAACTCATACGGTGGCACATCTATGTCAATCGGAAGCGGTAAAGAAAATACCGAAAAGCTGAAAGGCATATCAGGATCGGCAGCTGAAGCATGTGTAAAATACAGCGTAACGGCAGCAGACGGGACTGTGTATGCTGACTGGTTCCTCCCCAGCAGGTTTGAGTTAGGCAGTCTGCTGTCACAGTATAAACTTTTCTCCAATCTGTCGGGAGATTACTATTGGAGCAGTACGGCAGGCTCAGATGGATACGCAACCTGCGGTAAGAAAAGTAACAACGGCAACACTGAGTCTCACCCGGGAGGAAATAAATATATTGTCAGGGCTGTAAGAAGGTTCTGATTCACGTATAACATTATCTGTCCCCCATCTCCGGGGGACAATTCATACCTCTATCGTGACTGTCTTTCCGTTGAACGGGAATGATACCTTCACGGCTTCGAGAAGAAGAGCGTCGTTTTCAGTACCGCCGTATCTGTCGTCGCCGATGATGGGGTGCCCGCTCCAGGAGAGGTGGGCTCGTATCTGATGGCGGAAGCCCTTTGTGATTATGCACTCGAAGGTATCGGGGGTAGATGTTCTTCTGA
>CAZKIT010000215.1:0-2730 GCA_964552905.1 uncultured Spirochaetaceae bacterium | reverse complement strand
CTCTGAGTTCCTCCGGGATTTCCTCTACTCTGAGACCGTCACCGGCCGGACCTGCATCGAAGTAGTTCGCCTTCATGTTCACAAGGTCAACGACGCCGACATGCTTGTCCTCGAGTCCGATAGGAATCTCCATGAGAACCGCGTTAAGACCGAGCTTCTCTACAAGCTGATCCTTTACCTTGTACGGATTGGCACCCGTTCTGTCGCACTTGTTGACGAATGCGATGCGGGGAACATGATATCTCTTCATCTGGCGGTCAACTGTGATTGACTGAGACTGGACACCGCCGACTGAGCAGAGAACGAGGATGGCACCGTCGAGAACTCTCAGTGATCTTTCAACTTCAATTGTGAAGTCGACATGGCCCGGAGTATCAATAATGTTGATTTCGTGCCCCTTCCAGTTTACGTTAGTTGCAGCTGATGCGATTGTGATTCCCCTCTCTCTTTCAAGCTCCATGGAGTCCATTGTTGCACCAACACCATCCTTGCCACGTACCTCGTGGATAGCATGAATCTTGTTGCAATAGTAGAGAATACGCTCTGACAGGGTTGTCTTACCCGAGTCAATGTGGGCGCTAATACCGATGTTTCTCATACCAAGAAGATCGTGATTCATTTGTTTCTTACCTCTGACAAATTGAGAGTGGGAAAACCACTGCTCGTAATATCTTATTAAAATTCCAACTCTGAAATAATATGGACTTTACTTTTTTTGTTCAAGTATCTTGTTGGTTAAAAATAAGTTATGGGAACATGTATCAGATAATCCCTTACCAATTGGCTGTACTGTTCTGTTTTTTGCATGCATGAGGGGGAAAGTACAACTCTTTCGTACAAATGCGAAAGCCTCATTTCCGCGTTTTTATAAACAGCGAATTGGATAACAGCGCTTTAAAAACGAGGCGATGAATGATAAAATCAGATCATGGCTACAGTATTTGAAATGATCAGGGATGGCGCAATCCCATCCGTCAAGCTCTATGAAGACGACATCTGCTTCGTTATTCTCGACCTTTCTCCCGTCAACAAGGGACATGCCCTTGTGATATCGAGGGAAGCGAAACCCACCTTCGACAGCGTCCCGGCGGAAAATCTGTATCACATGATGGACGTGGCAAAGAAGGTCGACAGGAAGATGAGAGACGTCCTTCACGCCGACGGTACGAACATTCTCATCAACAACGGCCCCGCATCAGGGCAGGAGGTTCCTCATCTTCACATCCACGTGATCCCGCGCTATGACGGTGACGGAAAGACATTCTCGTTCCCGAGCAAGGAGAAATACGAAGAGGGCGAAATGGCCGAGTACGGAGAGAAGCTCAAGATATGAGAAAATTTCTGCTTCCAATACTTCTCATTCTCCTTCTTGTCACTTCCTGCGCTTCATATACGATTGCCGAGGCAAGGGATGCCATAGTCTATCCCGAAAACGGCACAACAGAGACGAGAATCAGGGTTATCAACGAGAAAAAGGCCGCTGAAGAAGCCGAAAGGCAGCGTCTGGAAGATGAAGCGGAAGCCGAAAGGCTGAGAAAGGCCGAGGAGGAAAGAGTCAATACCTACCCCGAAGATCTTTCGTCCATCACATTCCCCTTCTATTACAACCCGGTGAAGAACAGCGAGGTCACTCTCACTTCTACGAATACCGAATTCTCGGCTGTCATCATTCCCCTCGGAGAAGAAGACCTGACGCAAGAGGAGCTTACATCGGTTGTATCGTTCCTCTCATCCTACAGCTTCACGCTGACGGCACTGACAGGAAAGCTTTCCTCCCAGACGGCAGTTGCCACGGCACTCGGAAAGGATGCTGTGACAACAGACGGCGGCACAGTCATATTCGACGGCGTCGTACTCGAGGAGATGAACGAAGATTACATAGTCCTGAAACTGTCTCCCGAGAGAAGCGTTACCGTCTACAGTGAAGACTTCCACCCTGTGGTTCCCGAGGCTGAATCGGTTGAAGATGTTCTCACTCTTGTTGATAATCTTGAAAAACAGAATGCAGAGGAGCTCATAGAAAAGGTATCGTCACCGGCAGCGGATGCAAAGATACTCTTCCTCTCATCGATTGCCCCCTCATCGCTCGACTGGTCGGACTGGACGGTTTATGACTACAGATACGAAAGAACATTCCTCTTCTCGGACCTGCTGTCATCACTCAGATGGAATGATGCATTCGCTCTCTCACGATGCAGCGAAGAAACCGATTCGGGAGTGACAAGGACATACGGACCGTATGCTGAAAGACTCGACTTCATCTACTCCAAGGGAATGATTACCCTGTCCTCCCTTACCGTTCCTGTAGAGAACCTCTCATCTTCCGCGACAGTTGCCTACTTCCTCATTCCATAGTTATCTTACTTCTGGAGGCAGATATGATTCATCACATCAGAAAGGAAGATTTCGAGAAGGAAGTGGTCGCTTCCTCAGTTCCGGTTGTCATTGACTTCTTTGCCACATGGTGCGGTCCCTGCATGGCTCAGGGCAGGATACTCGAGAAGCTCGACAGCGAATGGAACGGCAGCATAAAGATATGCAAGTGCGACGTCGACGAAGATCCGGACTTTGCCGAGATGTTCTGTGTCGAGACAATTCCGACCCTTGTCTTCTACAAGGACGGAAAGAACATGGGACAGTACAGCGGTGTCCTGGAGAAGGAAGGCATCAAGCGGATGCTCGAAATCTGAAGATAAGCCCTCGCCGTAAAGCGGGGGCATTCATATAACC
>CAZKIT010000214.1:0-2750 GCA_964552905.1 uncultured Spirochaetaceae bacterium | reverse complement strand
CGTACTTTTTCTCTGCCACAGTGGCATCAGTACAGATTTTCTCAATGCTTCTGCTTCTGTATCCGATTTCCAAACCGCATATCTCTCTTAATCTAATTTACCTTTCAGGTTAACTAAATCCTAACAGTCATCAGACCGCATGTCAATATAAAAATTAACCTTTGGGGTAAATTCACAAAGCATCACATTATCCCGTTAACCTGAGAATTGAAATGATATATCATAAGAATCGATTACCAGAATAAAATAGAATATCAAAAGGATTCGATGCAAAAAAGCAGAAATAATATCCCGGAATCATCCATGTTAACACGAATATTATTTCAGGTCATATTATTTTCATTAATAAAATACCGTTCTAATTCGATATATTACCGGAAGTTATTTCCATATCAGAACAAAATGCAGTGTTAATTGAATATTCACTGTTAAACACGTGCAGTTCACACGATTAAAAAATACATTATTTTGTAGAATTTTCTTCGGAGGCTTTATCCTTCTTCACGAAGTCGGAAACAAGAGTATCGAATGCCGATGAGAATGCGTTGATATCCGCACTCGTCATCCTCTTCGTCTTCTCGCTCTGTATGCCCATCTCCCTGAGTTCTGTGTAGAAGTTGCGGCTAGAAAGTCTCTCCCCTACGTTGTCCTTTGTGTATATGTGTCCCCTGTCATCGATGACGGAGAAACCCTTTTCACAGAGACGCGCCGAAAGCGGCACGTCGTGCGTAATGCAGAAGCCGGGAAAAGAGGCTATCTCGACTATCCTGTCGTCGGCACTGTTGGTTCCTGTCGGCACCACCGTCTGTGATATCCGGCTCCTGATTTTTCTTATTTTTTGTAATGTCCTTTGCATGAAACTATTTCAATAATGTTGTCATCGGCTCTATATACAATGCGGTTTACATCGTCGATTCTACGACTCCAAAAACCAGAGAAATCGCCACAAAGCGGCTCGGGTTTTCCGATACCGCTGTATGGCATTCGTTCTATATCTTTAATTATTGCGTTTATTTTTTAAGTGTTTTCTTGTCTTGAGACTGCCAGAACAGGTAGTCGGCCCATGCTTCGTCAAACCAGATTTTGCGCATTATTACTCCTCGATTATTTCATGCTCGACGCCCTTTCCTTCATTCAGTGCTTTTATTCCCCTTTTTAGATGCTCAATGTTGCTTATGCTGTAGAATGGATCGACATTTATTTCAAAAGGAATTCTTTTTTCCCTTCCGACTTTCTTGGCATAGATAACAAATGCTGAACTCATGCTGAGTCCCATATCCTCACATGCTTTTTCCATCATTCTTTTGTCCTCTGCGTTGATTTTGAAATTTACGTTAACCATTTCTGCCATATTTGATTCCTCTGAAGTTAACAATAATGCTCTATAAAGAGAATAGCAAGTAAAAATCATTATTTTTTCATTATTTTATCTTTAAAACATGTTTGAAAGTCCTATGCAAAAAAGCAGAAATAATATCCCTGAATCATCCGTGCCTGCAGTTAACACGATTTCAAAATTCATTATTTTGCCCGATTATCTTCGGAGTTCTTTTCCTTCTTCACGAAGTCGGAAACAAGAGTATCGAATGCCGATGAGAATGCGTTGATATCCGCACTCGTCATCCTCTTCGTCTTCTCGCTCTGTATGCCCATCTCCCTGAGTTCTGTGTAGAAGTTGCGGCTAGAAAGTCTCTCCCCTACGTTGTCCTTTGTGTATATGTGTCCCCTGTCATCGATGACGGAGAAACCCTTTTCACAGAGACGCGACGAAAGCGGCACGTCGTGCGTAATGCAGAAGCCGGGAAGAGAGGCTATCTCGACTATCCTGTCGTCGGCACTGTTGGCTCCTGTCGGCACCACCGTCTGTGATATCCGGCTCCTGATTTTCCTGAGTTCCGTTCTGTCTGTTATTCCCCTCGCCTTCGCTTCCTCCCTGAGGGAGTGGGTGTGTGCTTCCACAGCATCCCTCACATCGGGCAGAACCCTGTCAGAGACAAAGACAGCCTCTCCTATCAAGGCGTGTTCCTTCACAAGCCTCCTGAGCACTATGGATAGCAGTTCCTTCGGGAAAGAATCGGAGTCGATGTAGACGTTGAACATAACACCATTATTCAGATAACGGCCGCTTAAGACAACTGTAATCAGACTTCTCTGTAAACAGTTCTGAAAGATATCACTCCCTTTCGACAGCAAGGAAAGCTGTCAGGCTCTCTCATTTTCCTCCTGCAGCTTTTCTCACTGGAATCGGATAAGTCATGCCCTTTCCGAATTCAAGATAACGTGTACATTATAGATAAAGGAGGCGCTCATCAGCGGCCCTCAACCTGTTATTTTTACTAATACTGCCTAACTTTGCGAGAGCATCTGACGGTATGGTTTTAACACTCGCGGGAAATAACCCCAGCTGAAAATCAGTCAGTCAGAGCCTTTATTTATTGCGAAAGATGCTTTATCTTCCAATTGAGAGAGGCACCCGGTGAACGGGTGTGCCTGCATATAGAATATCAGAAGAGAATTGCAGAATCTGGCCGGGAAAGTGACACTTCCGGTCTTTTCCACGTCTCGGGATACTGCGATGGAGGATAAGTCTCTTTTTTATATTTTATTATCGGTTTTAATCTCACATGGTAATGGAAAATATAAGGTAGTTTTAGTAACATCTAAAATGTTAAGGAGATTATCAATGGAATACTCGAATTTACAGATTGCACGTTATTCTTACTCCCCCAAGCTTCCTTCAATCCTCAAGG
>CAZKIT010000213.1:0-2768 GCA_964552905.1 uncultured Spirochaetaceae bacterium | reverse complement strand
AGAGCACAATATCACACAGGATTGCACTCTCGATCGGCCGCAATTTTCCCGGCCTCTCCGTCGACATCGACTACGACGGTGTCGATATCCTCGTGCGGGATACGTCTGGAAAGGATGTCCTAGCCATATTCTGGTCCAACACTTATCTGACAGAGAAGGAGAAGGAAAAGGCACAGAACTATCACCTTACCCATTCGCCGATGCTAACTCTCGCATTCTCTCTTCTCGAAGAAAAGGATTATCTTCTGATTTACCGCTTCGAGGATAATTACCTCGAATACCTTCATATAGACAAGATTGATTTCTCGGAAATGCTTCTGAAGCGCTGTCTCATCAGAGACGAGAAGAAAAAGAAGGAGGAAGAGCAGCTGTCTCTCTTCTCCAAGAAGCACAGGAAGAAAAAGGAGACGCCTACTTCGTGACGGGGTCTATGACGCGTCCTTCTCCGACGAGCTTGAGTACGGCACGCCTGTGGGCATCCTCGGCACCGTTCCAGGGTTTATCCATGTTCTCGCTCTTGTATTTCTGTGTCATCCACCAGTCGTCGTGTCTGACGCGTTTGAGATTCTTTTCAAGGAGCGCGAAGAGCTCCTTCTGGAATGTGGTGTAACTATCACCTCTGAGTGAGTCCTTTGCCGTTTCAGAAGCCAGGAATGTATGATGAAGACAGAGTCCCTTGGAGTTCAGGAAGGCTTTCCGGAACTCCTCATCGCTCTCGAAAAGGGACGAGAGTGTGTAGCAGTAGCGGTAGAGACGGTCGTTCATCCTCGAACAGACAAGGCAGCCCTTCTCTCTTTTTCCGGCTTCCTCTTTAAGTCTTGTGACAGCTTTCTCCGCACTTCTCGGATTCTTCGCCTTCGCTATCTCCTCGAAACCCTTTCTGAAATGATCCTCGTTCTCACCGTAGTAGGTGTCCATGGTGAGTGCAAGGCTCTGAGGATTCCCGCGTGTAGTGAGCATTACCGAATGTACGGAGCAGAAACCGTACCTGTTGGTCTCTACCCGTACTTCCGGAGTCATGATGGCAGATGAAAGATAGTAGGCTATACTGTCTTCCTCCGCCTTTTTCATAAGAGTGCAGATCGGGCACTCCGTATTTTCCCTGAGGGCATCCCAGAGAGGGATGGTTTCGAGGACTACCTTCACTTGAGAAGAGCCTCTGCCTTTGCCGCGATGTTCTCGCCCGTGAAGCCGAAAGCACCCTTGAGGTAGGAAAGGTTACCTACTTCGCCGAATCTCTCGCCGACGTTGACGAAGCCCATCTTCACGGGGCATGTCTGAGCAAGATGGGAAGCTATCATCTCGCCCACTCCTCCTGCATAGCGTCCGTTCTCGCAGACGAGTACTCTGCCGCAGCGGGATGCAACCTTCTCGACAAGAGCCTCATCAAGAGGTCTTATTGTATGGAGGTCGACGACCGTTGCCTTTATTCCCTTCTTATCGAGAATATCTGCCGCCTCAAGTGCCGCATCAACCATTACGATACCGGTTGCGATGATGGCAACGTCTCCTCCGTTTCTGAGTTCGATTCCCTTACCGAGTTCAATCCTGTCTTCGGGAGTATACCTGAAGTTGATTCCCTTTCTCGGGGTACGGATGTAGACGTTCTTTCCCGTCCCGTAAGCCTGCCATGTGAGGTTATAGAGAGACTGGGCGTCACTCGGTTCGACGATGACAAAGCCGGGAATCTGTCTCATCAGGGCGATATCCTCGAAGGGCATGTGTGTGCCGCCGTTGTACTGTGCAGTGATTCCGGGATCGGACCCGATACAGATGGCTCTCTGATGGGTGTACCCGAGAGATATGAAGAGCTGGTCATAGTCACGTCGTGACATGAAGCAGCCGAACGAATGGATGACGGGAACAAGACCGACAGATGAAAGACCGGCAGCGATGCCGACCATATTCGCTTCGGCAATACCTGCATTGAAGAATCTATCGGGGAACTCCTTCTGGAATGTAGTGCTCCCGATACATGACGAGAGGTCGGAGTCGACAAAGCAGACTCTCTTGTCTTCACGTGCGATGTCGCATACAGCGCCGATTACGGCTTCCTTATAGTGATTGAAATCATGTGCATCTCTTTTCATCTTACTTACCTCTTCTCTCTTTGAGGACTCTTACTGCCTCTTCAGCCTGCTCCGGCTTGACCGGCATCGAATGGTTGGCCTTGACGCCTTCACCGAACACATAGCCGTGGCTCTTCTGGGTAATCATGACAATCATATGAGGCTTGCCGGGGGTCTTCTTTGCTCTCTCTACGGCCTCATCGAGTGCCTCGATGTCATGGCCGTCGACTGTGACTGTGTCCCAGCCGAAGCTCTCCCATCTTTTCTTCACGCTCTCGGCCTCTTCCGGAATGATGTCCTTCGTGTAGCCGTCGAGCTGCTGACCGTTGAGGTCCTCGAATGCTATGATACGATCGAGCTTCTGTGCGCCTGCGAACTCCGCAGCCTCCCAGATCTGTCCTTCCTGGCTTTCGCCGTCTCCGACGATCGTGTATGTCCAGGCATCGACTCCCTTGACTCTCTGCCCCACTGCAATACCCATTGCGGCGGAGAAGCCCTGTCCCAGCGACCCTGCCGTGAAGTCGATTCCCGGCGTCTTCAGCATGTCGCAGTGGGACGGAAGATTCGTTCCGCCCTGGTTGAGGGTGGAAAGCATATCTGTCGGGAAGAATCCCTTAAGTGCGAGTGTTGCATATACTGCAGGACCTGCGTGTCCCTTCGACACGACGAGCCTGTCCCTGTCCTCCTTCTTCGGGTCGG
>CAZKIT010000212.1:0-2808 GCA_964552905.1 uncultured Spirochaetaceae bacterium | reverse complement strand
AAGACAAGCACAGAACCTGTTCCCGAAGTACATGATAACGGTATCAGAAAACACAGAAGAATATCTTTTGATAAGCTAAAGAGAAAAACATATTATGTCAGGCTATGCAGCATATAATGAACCGGAAGCTCTACATCAATTCCAAATCTTCCAGGGACAGGAGTGATGTCGATGTATTCGACAGCCTACTCACTTTCCTGTCGTTATCAGGCCCAGCTTCAATGAAACCGTCACCCCCGGAAAGAATCCTCGGGCATCGTTCAATACCGCAGCATGTGCGGGACGTTACGGTCCTGTCGCCAAAGAGAATGGCAAGTCAGATTACATCAGGGATATCCGATTCACTTGCCGCATTTCTGCAGCTTCTATCACGTATCCTCTCTCAGCCGTCTACTTTCAACTCTGGCATTCTTGCCACAGAAGGCAATACCGTAGAGCTGGAAATCCCGGATTCCTCGCATCTTGAGGTCAGAAATATATTTCTTTTTGAGAATCTGTTCCACTGCACTGCCGGCAAATTTCAAGAGCTCTTCTTCATCCTTCTTATCCGAAGCCTTGAATTCCATGACAATACCTGGATGTATTTTGTTTCTCGGTTCAAGCTGTATATCGAAACGCCCCTCGCCGGCTTCGCGGTTCGAAGTGATGATGTAGTCATCAGCCATGACAGCAAGAAGCCCCAGCATCATCCCATGATAGAAACTCTCGCCTGCAGTGTCGAAGAAGGATGCCGACTGCAGAAGGTAATCAGCGAGAGTCTTTCCGAGAGTTTCACTGTCATCTGTCTGTAACGCAATCTGGAATTTTCTGATGACACTCCTGTTGCCGGAGGATGGAAAAATATTCTCGATTATCTCCTTTCTGAATGCCCCCTTTATCTCCCTGTTCGGGATAAGAAGACTGCAGAGAGGAACATCATCAAGCATACCCTTCACTTCGCTGATTTTCAGATATCCTGTCATGAGAAGGAAGCTGAAGACGCTGTCAACACTTTTCTCTATCTCGGGATAGATGGTATCTGTATCGACAACGGCAAGGACCGGCTGATTATCAAGAAGCTTTGAAAGAGCTTCAATAATATCGGAGGAACCGTTTCTGAGTACATCGAGTATGATTTCATTGCTGCTCGTACGTGACCAGAATGACTTCGGTACACACCGGTTATAGAAGTAGCTGATAACCGACCAGGGATTATAGATGTCATCCTTACCGAAAAGATAGCCGTCATACCACTCGGCAATTTCACCGACTTTGTCACTGTGTCCGTAATAGGAAGCCATCTCCTCAACTTCACGTGGGGTAAAACCGAAATACTGTGAATACTTCTCGTCAATGATGGTATTCACGACAATATTGTTAAGGCCGCTGAAGAGGCTTTCCTTGGCAATACGGAGAATACCGGTAAGAAAGCCGAACTCAAGGTCCTCATTATCCTTCAGGGCAGCAGAGAACATATTACGCATGAAGGATAAGATTTCATCATAGAAGCCCCGGCTGAAGCCGTCCTCTATCGGAGTGTCATATTCATCGATGATAATGATGACACGCTTTGAATAGACTGCAGAAAGAACATGTGAAAGAAGTCCAAGAGACTCTTCAGCCTCGACAGATGATGCGTTGCCGTTCAGCATATGAAGAAATAGCTCTCTCTGCCTCGGAGAAATCCTTTCGCTCTCGAGAACATTCCGGTGACGGTCAAACTCGGAAGAAAGTCTCATCAAGAGAAACTGGTACATATCATCCCAGTTAAGTTTATGAGCGTCCTTGAACGAGATGAAGATCACAGGATAGGATCCCTGATAAGTTCTGTATGCTTCCCCGCATGACCAGATGTTGCGGGACGAGAAATAGATTGATGTATCTTCTTCAGTCTTCTCGAAATATGTCCTGATCATATCCATCATCAGGGACTTGCCGAAACGTCGCGGGCGTGTAAACAGGGTCACCTTGTTATGGTCATCGATGATGTCCCTGATGATCATGGTCTTGTCAACATAATAACACTCGGATGAAACTTCCTTGTACGATGTGATTCCCATAGGACACGGAAGAAGAGCCGTAGTCCGTACATGCTCTTTCTGCCTGTCGGTTCTGAGAGAGGCCGGCTTCGGGGAAACAGACGGAATCTTCCACAGTCCTCCGTTCTTCACAGCCCCCTTGATCTCCCCGGATGCACAAAGCTGACTGACACGACGGGTGGAGAGCCCCCACTTCTCTGCAACTGTTCTGACACTGAGCATCATCTCATCGGACACGGTTTCACCTCCAGGATAAAGGAAGTATAGCACGGAATCGGAAACTGGCAAATTAATTTCCGATTTATTTCCGTATATTTCTTTTTATTTCCGATTTCGTTGCTAAATTTCCGATTTTACATAGAAAACAACAAGAAAGGTGCCAAGCTTTCAAGCTGACACATGAATTGCGTCCAGCCTTGACATTCCTGCTTCGCTCATGATTTAACATGTTAAAATAATTTATTATATTTCAATAAAATACGACCTCGAATCTTGTTGGTTCACACCAAGTATCATATAATCTGTACATGAGAGACACAGGGCGGGAAGCAAAGAACAGACAGATTGCCGAGAGCATGAAGAAAACCTTCGATAAGAGGAAGGGTCAGATATGCCGCGTCTACACAGTCAAGATCCAGGAGAATAAGCTTTCCGCTCTGCAGAAAGAACAGCTCAAGATGATGTTCGTGGAAGCCAAGTGGCTCAAGAATGCCATCCTTGCATGGTCTAAGGAAGATCCGGAGAGGAGAATCTCGGATTACGATACAAAGCAGAAGACCGTCATTCATAA
>CAZKIT010000211.1:0-2817 GCA_964552905.1 uncultured Spirochaetaceae bacterium | reverse complement strand
TTCTGCAGAAGCTGATGTTGATCTTCATCGACTACATCGAGAAGGACCAGTCGATTCCGGCAGAGGTGAGACAGTCGAAGAACTTCCGTCTCAGAGCATACTACTTCGCCGGAGGCCTCGAGACCCTCTATCAGGAGTGGTTCAACGGTAACCTCGACTGCACGCTTTTCGACATTCCTCTCGAAGTGAGCAAGATGTTCTCTCCCGAGTGTCAGACTCCCATAATCAACAGAAACTTCCAGTGACGGGAGTGAAAAACAAACAGATCTTTTTCTTCAGCTACGCGCATTCTCTCAATTGACTATTCATGTTCTGTCGTAATCTGTTCCGACCGGCAGTACTTCCGGAGCTTTTCGGTATGGGTGCAGGTAAATCTGAGACAAGGAGGGTAAGCCCTCCTGAAAAACTCGATAAAACCAGAAAGAACAGATTCGGATTACGGACCGGGATGAAAGATTCATGTGTCTACGGAATCTCTGATGTATTGAGTCCGATGCAGGTAAGGGTCCGTTCTCTCTTTTCATTTTCTCTATGAAAAGAACGGACTTCCAGTTAATCCGTGATGCGACATGGTCTGGCAGGAGGACATCTCTTCCGAAACGCCAGAAGATGCCGCCGTCAGTCAGAAGAAATGATGAGGGAAGAGGAGAGCATCGGGATAGAATACGGCAGGTATTTCTGCTGATAGTACGGGTAATACTGTTGAATTCGGCATGAATAAATCAGTAGAATCCATTTCTTGGAGAAATTCAGATGAAAAACCGAAGAAAACCCGGAGACAGCGTAAATGAAGGAAAGATTGCGCTTGGGATGCTTGTTATCCTCCTCTTCCTTCTTACGATTACAGGCTGCCAGCCTCAGAATGTCAGATACCTCGTCTCATATGAAGTGGATGGCACAATATATCGTTGCCAGATGGTGAACAGCAACAACAAGACAACTGCGCCGTCTGTCAACCCAAGCAAGTACGGATACGTATTCTCCTGCTGGAGTCAGGACGGCAGTAATGCCTTTGATTTCAACACCGTGGTCAACAGCGACATCCAGCTTGTTGCACTCTGGAATGAAAAGACGCAGTACACGGTCACGTTCTCTTATGGCGACGGTTCGCCGGACAATCAGATTCAGGTTTACGAGGGGGAAGAGGCTGCTGTTCCGGACAATCCCGTCAGGGAAGGCTGGAAATTCCTTGGCTGGAAAGATTGCGACGGTAACTCCTTTGATTTTTCCACACAGATAAAAAGTGACATGACACTTACCGCTTCGTGGGAGAAAAAGACATTATACCTTGTGGAATTCTATGAGAATAAAGCTTCAGAGGAAGCTTACTCCATAATGGTAGTCTACGACGGTGATGCTGTTTCAGCTCCTGCGGTTGATCCGACCGGAGATGGCTGTACTTTCATCTGCTGGACTGATGAAAACGGAAAGACGTATGATTTCAGTCTTCCTGTGACAGCGCCTCTGAAACTTTACGGCAAGTGGAGCTACAAGGATAAACTTACCGTTACTTATCATCTTTATTACCAGGATCCCTCAGATTCGAAGAGTGAAGTCAAAATAAAGGCCGTTGTCTACAGGGGTGATATGCTTGAAAAGCCTACAGATCCGGTAAGATACGGCTATAAGTTTGTAAGATGGGTCTGGGACAGCCCGAGAGACAAGGCGGTGGACTTCAATATTTCCGTCGTGGGAAACTGGAACATATATGCCGAGTGGAAGGAGAAGGTGAAATACACGATTACATTCGATTACGGTGAGTCAGGAGAAGAGCCGGATACGGAAACGGTATTTGAAGGTACTGTGATTTCACAGCCGACTGATCCGAAGTATGACAAACACTATTTTGTGATGTGGGTTGACGAGAACAACAAGGAGTTCGATTTCGACGAGCCAATCACGTCTAATGTCACCATCAAGGCAATATGGGCCAGGGATGCAATCTACGATATAACATTCGACCACAATAACGGAACCGAGGACACTGTCGTAAGGCTCGGAAAGGACAGTGACTACAAGGTTCCACGGCCCGAGGACCCGCAGAGGGAAGGCCTGGATTTCGACTGCTGGACGCTTGACGGCGAGGAATTCAACTTCGATACTGTCATTTCTTCCGACATAACCCTCAAGGCAAAGTGGAAGCTGAAGCCTTCCTACAGCATCCATGACATAGGTCCCGGCGGAGGATATGTCTTCTATGACTGCGATGCAGACAATGATTCGGGAAATGGCGACGGTCTCATCTCCTCAAAGTGCGGATGGAGATACATGGAAGTTGCCAGGACTTCCATCGGATACTACAAGTTCGGTTTCTACCGCCCTGACGGTGAAAACAAAATGGTCGGTACCTCCACTGAAATAGGAACGGGAAAGAGCAATACGGAGAAGCTTGTCGAGGCCATGGGGGACGAAGCCTATATGGATAAGGAAGGCGACGAAAAGGCCAGCTATGCCGTGCTCTCATGCTACAAGAAGGATCTCTTCGACAACGGTTACGACGACTGGTTCCTTCCGAGTAAGTATGAGCTTTACCAGATTTACATCAATCTTCATAGACGCTGGAACGTTGACTGGGGTCACGATGCATTCTACTCCAGTTCCGAATTCAACGAGAACTACTCATGGTCGCAGGATTTCTACTTCGGCTATCAGCACGGATATATCAGAAGTGTAGGACAGTACATACTTCCGGTCAGACAGTTCTGAGGCTAATGTGAAATTTCACATTACGATCAGAATCCACAGACGGGGAAGGCGTACGTCATAGGAGACAACTCGCTTCTTTTCAGGATTCCTGATATCTGACAGGCAGGGCTT
>CAZKIT010000210.1:0-2832 GCA_964552905.1 uncultured Spirochaetaceae bacterium | reverse complement strand
ATTACTGTTCAATCAAGCCGATTCTTCTCCGAAACGTTTTCTCGAGAATCACAATAGAGAAGTCTTTGCCATTCAGAAATGCTGGTGGATTGCATACCCAATTCCACGACAGCGAGAATGAATGAAGAGCGCGGACGTCTTCTTTTGCGAGGCGATGCTCTTCATGCCCAATCGCATGACTTCGTCCTATATGTATGACGTTGTGGCATGTTCCAAGCCTGCACTGGTGGGTAATAGATACGGTTCCTATCGTATGGTGACAGTGATGTCGTTCAGGAAGATCAGAACACTCGGGAAAGAAAATTAAAGAGAACAAATTTTTCAATTACACAACATGTTTAATTACAGTCATGTTAAAGAAATGACGTCAGGAAACACAGTTTCTTCTCCGAAAGTATTCCGGCTCCCCAAGAATAGTGCTGCAGACTGCGCAGAGAGAGAATTAAAGAGGACAAATTTTCTGATCTTCGCTCCAAGATAATTCGTTATTTGAACAGTAGTTACTGTTGTCAGAGCATTGTTCTTCTCCGAAAGAAAATCCGTATTTGGTCGAAATTAAAGAGGACAAAATTTGCATTTTCATAACATGTTCATTTTCTGTTATGAAAAGTAATTACCATGTAAAGGAGTGCTATCATCTCCGAAACTTTTCGACCTGAGGCGCATATGTGAAGTCTGAAGGAATTCTGATTGCAACGTGTGTACGTTTTTTCTGGGTTGACTCATTGCAGTCAGCTGTGTGAGTTCTCCCATGCATTGCGGACATCTTCAGGGAGGAGATCGGGTGTCATGGCCTTTGCATTGTCTTCACTGCCGTCCCTGATTGACGTTGTGTAGTACCAGCACTTGTACTTCAGCATATCGAGGGTTTTCTCGAGTTTCTTCATTTCATCCTCGACCTTCGCCTTCTGTTTTTCTATGAGTTCGAGACGTTCGGGGTAGGTGGATGAACCTTCACTGCAGAGTTCCATGAAGTGTCTGATATCTCTGATTTCCAGTCCTGACTTCTTCAGGCATTCAATCACTCTCAGTGCTTCGATGTCGCGGGAAGTGAACTTCCTTATTCCCGATTCCCGTCCCAGGTACGGGAAGAGTCCCTCTCTGTCGTAATACCTTATACTTGATATCGAGAGACCGAACATCTCTGCAACCTGTCCTATCGTATATGTCTCTGTTTCTTTGTTCATGGTATCCAGCCTTTTTTCTATTCGGAACATCTTGACCTGAAGTCAGCTTCAGGTTTTATCGTCTCTTCTGTTATACACCCATCGGGGTGATTGATGAAGAAGTGGAGGCTTAAAAATGAAGAGACCTTATATGATATGCCACATGATGACGTCCGTCGACGGACGTATCGACTGTGCGATGACAGAGAATCTTCCGGGAGATGAGGAATATTACTCCTCTCTCGATTCTCTCTCCTGTTCCACCCGCATCAGCGGTCGTGTGACAGCCGAGATGGAGATGGCTGAAGGAAAATTCGAAAAGAGAAATCCTTCCATTTCTTACGGGAAGGAAGGCTGGTCGAAGAAGTGTGAGAGTGACGGATATGAAGTCATAATCGACACGCACGGAACTCTGACGTGGGGAGAAAGCGAAAGGCCGCTTGTGATCGTGATGAGCGAGAAAGCGGATGAAGAGTATCTTTCTTACCTCGACGGCAGGAATATTTCCTGGATTGTCACCGGTAAGGATAAGGTCGATTTATCAAGAGCCATAGAAATCCTCTTCAACGTATTCGGCGTCGAAAGGGCTGCCGTCGTCGGAGGCGGCAGGGTCAACGCAGGATTCCTGAGGGAAGGACTTCTCGATGAGGTGAGCATCCTTATCGGGGCAGGGATTGACGGAAGGGAAGGAGAGACATCCGTCTTCGACGGTCTCGGAAAGAACAGCTCTGTCGTGCCTCTTTCCCTCAATAGTGTCCGGTCCTTCGAAAGCGGAGCGGTATGGATCCGCTATAGTGTGAGACGATAAAGAAATAGGAGGAGAAGAATATGGCTGAGAAAATCAGACAGACAGCCGGAAGAACAGCACTCGGAGAGTTCGCTCCGGATTTCGCGCACTTCAACGATGACGTTCTCTTCGGAGAGAACTGGAATAATGAAGACATTGACATGAAAACGAGATGCATCATCACTGTTGTCGCACTCGTAGCACAGGGAATTACCGATTCATCCCTCAGATACCATCTTGAGAATGCAAGGAATAACGGGGTGACGGAGAAGGAGATTGCCGCCGTTCTCACCCATACCGCGTTCTATGCGGGATGGCCGAAGGCATGGGCGGCATTCAATCAGGCGAAGGAGGTGTGGAATGGAAGCGAAAACGCTCAATAACGGAGTGCAGATTCCGTCCCTTGCTCTCGGAACATGGCTTGTTGACGACAGAGATGTGACAGGGGCCGTGAAGGAAGCCGTGAGAATCGGCTACCGCCATGTCGACACTGCACAGGCCTACGACAACGAACGCGGAGTCGGTGAGGGAATAAGAACATGCGGAGTTCGGAGGGATAAACTCTTTGTCACGAGCAAGGTTGCCGCGGAATACAAGACGTACAGGGAGGCAAGTGAGAGCATAGAGAGGAGTCTCTTTGTAACGGGACTCGATTACATCGACCTGATGCTGATTCACAGTCCGCAGCCGTGGAAGGAGGTCAACCAGTCCGATGACCGCTATATGGAAGGCAACAGGGAGGTCTGGAGAGCACTTGAGGATGCGTACAGGGACGGAAAGGTAAGGGCAATCGGAGTGTCGAACTTCAACAGGGGAGATATCGAGAACATATGGGAAACGGCATCGGTGAAACCGATGGTGAACCAGGTTCTCTGCCAT
>CAZKIT010000209.1:0-2871 GCA_964552905.1 uncultured Spirochaetaceae bacterium | reverse complement strand
TATGTATAAGTTTCGTTTTCCCTCGTGCACAAAAGAACAGGCACTGCATCCGATGACTACGTTAACTGTATTTATGAAGTCGTGATGCTGATTATGGCATTACAGAGAAGGAGGAGAAGCTTTAGGCCTCTCCTCTCGCTCTCTGCTGTTCTGTGTTTTCAGCTCTTTGCTATTGCGTCGTATGTCTTTCTGACAGCCTTTATGAAGTCAGCTGTGTTGAGAACCCTGACGGGGAATCCCAGTTTTGTGACGCCGCCGTTGACAAGGATGGAGAGATCCTTCGTCATCTCTCCGTGCTCGATTGTGTCGAGTGCTGCCTTCTCCATATCGTCAGCCCACTTTGTGAGGGCGGGGATGGAGTCGAGCTCTCCCCTCTTTCTGAGTGCTCCCGTCCATGCAAAGAGGGTTGCCATACTGTTTGTGCTGGTCTCCTCTCCCTTGAGATACCTGTAGTAATGCTTGGTGACTGTGCCGTGAGCTGCCTCGTACTCGAACTTGCCGTCGGGGGATGTGAGGACGCTTGTCATCATAGCCAAGGACCCGAATGCAGTAGATACCATATCTGACATGACATCTCCGTCATAGTTCTTGAGGGCCCAGATGAAGCCGCCATTACTTCTGATTACTCTTGCTACCGCATCGTCTATGAGAGTGTAGAAATACACAAGTCCGTTCTTCTCGAACTCTTCCTTATATTCCTCGTTATATATTCTCTCGAACGTGAGCTTGAAGGTCTCGTCGTACTTCTTGCTTATTGTATCCTTTGCACTGAACCAGAGGTCCTGCTTTGTGGAAAGGGCATACTTGAAGCATGAACGCGCGAAGGAGGAGATTGACGTATCCTTGTTGTACTGTCCCATGAGAACACCGCCGCATTCGAAGTCGTAGATTGTCTCTCTCGTCTCTTCGGTTGAACCTTCGGGAGTGAAGACAAGTTCGGCCTTTCCCTTTCCCTCGATCCTCATCTCGGTTGCCCTGTAGATGTCACCGTAGGCATGACGTGCTATCGTGATGGGGGCCTTCCAGTTCTTCACGACCGGTTCGATTGACGGAGTGATTATCGGAGCACGGAATACGGTGCCGTCGAGGATGGCACGGATAGTGCCGTTCGGGCTCTTCCACTTCTTCGTGAGATTGTACTCGCTCATCCTCTGCTCGTTGGGAGTGATGGTCGCGCACTTGACGCCGACGCCCCACTTCTTTATTGCCTCGGCACTTTCCTTTGTGACCTCATCACCGGTCTTATCCCTGTTGGGGAGAGAGAGGTCGTAGTATTCGGTCCTGAGGTTGATGTACGGAAGGATGAGTTCATCCTTCAGCATCTTCCAGATGATCCGGGTCATCTCGTCGCCGTCTATCTCGACGAGAGGTGTCTTCATATCTATCACTTGAGGGCCTCCTTGATTTCATTGAGCCTTCCTCCGGCAAGGAGCATCTTCTTCTGCACGTCGGACGCAAAGAGCTTGAGAGGAACGGAGATATTCTTCGTTCTGTCGATAAGGGTGAACTTTCCGCTTTCGATTGAGGAGAAGCATCCGTCGAGTTCGAGTTCGTCCCCCTGGTCGAGCTTCCTGTAGTCTTCCGGATTCTCGAAGAGAAGCGGAAGGATACCGAAGTTGCAGAGGTTCGCCTGATGGATTCTCTCGATTGATACCGCCACTACTGCCTTCACGCCGAGATACATCGGGCATATTGCCGCATGCTCGCGGCTGGAGCCCTGACCGTATGAGGAGCCTGCAACTATGAAGCCGCCTTCACCCGCAGCCTTCTTCTCGAGCGCACGTGACGAGAAAGTGCTGTCAACGGGAAGGAATACGAATGAAGCGTACTTCGGGATATTGCTCCTGTACTTGAGGTACTGTCCTGCAGGCATTATGTGGTCGGTCGTTATCTTGTCACCGACCTTGAGCCATAAGGAGCCTTGTATCTTATCTTCAAGCGGTACGTTTGACGGCGGTGCCCCGATATTCGGTCCCCTCTTTATAGGTTCATCCGTCTTCTTCGGGAAGATGAACATCGTGTCGTCGACGACCTGTTCCTTCCTTGAGTCTATATCTGAAAGGTCTGCTGGGCACTTTCTGGGGTCTCTGACTTCCCCGTAGAGCGCACTGTACGCCGCAGTCTCGGGTGACACAAGGTAGACGAGGGCGCTCTTCGTGCCGCTTCTTCCTTCGAAGTTACGGTTGTTCGTCCTTAGCGATACTCCGTCGGTACCCGGTGACTGGTGGTTCCCGATACAGAATCCGCATGCGGATTCGAGTATTCTCGCTCCCGCTTCGACAAGAGTCAGAAGAGTGCCGTCAGCTGTGATGGACTCCAGCACCGCCCTGCTTCCCGGTGCAACGCCGAATGATACTTCCGGTTCCACATGCTTACCCTTGAGTATTGCGGCAACCTTCCTGAGGTCATAGTAGGATGAATTCGTGCAGGAGCCGACAAGCACCTGGTTGACCTTCATTCCCTCAAGCTCCTTTATGCTCTTCACATTGCCCGGTGAATGGGGGCATGCCGCGAGAGGCTCGAGTGACGAGAGATCTATTGTATATTCGTCGTCGTACACGGCGTCGCTGTCTGCCGTTAGCTCGCGCCAGACATTCTCCCTCTTCTGCTTCCAGAGAAAATCGAGAGTGACCTCGTCGGACGGGAAGAGCGATGTCGTGACACCGCACTCTGCTCCCATGTTTGTTATCGTGGCACGCTCGGGCACCGAGAGTGTCTTCACTCCCTCCCCCGTATATTCAAACACAGTGTTGACATTGCCGTTGACACCATAGTGCTCCAGGACCTTGAGTATCACATCCTTGGCAGTGACGAAGGGTCTGAGCTTCCCCTCAAGCTTTATGTTCACGACACGCGGGCAGATCATCGAGA
>CAZKIT010000208.1:0-2874 GCA_964552905.1 uncultured Spirochaetaceae bacterium | reverse complement strand
GATTTTCTCTCCACCCTCGGTAAGAATTGATTGCATAATCGAGACTTCGACTTTCCTTCCGTACGAAGCGAAAAGAGAAGCGAGGTCATCCGCCGATGCACTGGAACCGGGATTACCGAACCGGAAATCCTCTCCGACCACAACGGCGACGGGATTGAAGGAAGATACAAGCATTCCTATGAATCCACATGCAGAAGTTTTACTGAAATCAGAGGAAAAGTCAATTATTACAAAAGAATTAACCCCCGATTTTTCGACATTTTCCTCTCTCAGTCTCATCGTGTCTATATTCCTGGGACACTTTGTCTTCGGATTGACGCTGAAAGTGATGAGCACGGTCTCTGCCGAGGGATGATCCTGCTTCTTTCTCATCATTTCGGCGACGAGGCTCTGGTGTCCCAGATGAAAGCCGTCGAATACGCCGATGGTAAGAATGACATCCCGTCCCCTGAGCGAGCCCGAGAGTATGTCGCTGAATGAATATATCTTCATCATAGCCTCGCCATCACGCTGATTCTGTCTCCCCTTTTCTCCGCATAGCCGTATCTGACGCCGTCGATGTACATCACGCAGTAGTCCAGAGCGGGGTTCGTGTCGCTTTCAATCCACTGTGGCTTCACACTACCGTTCTCAATCTCCTTGAGATGTCTTGAAGAAAAGTTTATGGAACTGAAAAGGCCTGTCCTGGCGAGAAGCTCGTCTGTCGTGAGACTGCAGTCGGAGAGCGTGAACGGCCCGATTTCCGTTCGCCGCAGAGCGACAAGGTATCCCCTCGAGCCCGAGCGGAGGGCAATGTCGCGCGCAAGAGAGCGTATATATGTGCCCTTGCTCACTCTGACGTCGATGACCGCCTCGCTGCCTTCAAAGGAGAGAAGTTCTATCGATGAAATGAAGATATCCCTCTCGGGCATCTCGATTTCCTTCTGCTTTCTCGCTTCCCTGTATGCCCTCTTTCCGTCCACGTGGATTGCCGAATAGACAGGAGGAATCTGCTTCTGCTTTCCGAGAAACGAAGGAAGAATCCTTTCAAGCTCCTCTCTGGTCGGAATTTTATCCGAAACGGCTGTGACAGTACCCTCCCTGTCGAGAGTATCTGTTTCGCTGCCGAATCTGATTCTTGCCGTGTATCTCTTTCCGAAGGACGAGAATATGGGATTGAGCTTCGTTGCCCCTCCGACGAGGACTATCATGAGTCCGGAGGCGAATCTGTCCAGCGTTCCCGCGTGTCCCACCTTCTCTCCCCTGTATTGTCTCTTGACAGAGGCAAGCGAGGAGAATGAAGTAATGTCCTCCTCTTTATCCGAGAGGAGGATTCTGAATGTGCTACTCATTGCCTTTATTCAGCTCGTCGATGAGTCTGTTGAGCTTCTCGCCTTCGATGTAGGAGCTGTCCTTTATGAAGGTCAGGACAGGTGTCTTCTTGGTTCTGAGAAGCTTTGCCAGCCGCTGCTGTATGAATCCGGAAGCCTGATTGAGGGCGAGCACGGATTTCTCGAGCGTCGAATTGTCGGCGATATATGAGACCCACACCCTGGCCTGGCTGTTGTCCGGGCTCAGGGATACGCGGGTAAGGGAGACGAGCGATGAAAGATTATGGTTCTTTATCGCGCCCGATACTATTAATGAGGATATTCCTTCGAGAATCTTGCTCTCGAGTCTGTCCTGTGAAAACTCACTCATTGAAATCCAGTGTTCTCCTGACTTCTTCAGTCTCGACTATCTCAAGCACATCTCCGATCTGAAGATCCTGCCAGTTCTCGAGTCCGATACCGCACTCGAAACCTTCCAGCACTTCCTTTGCATCGTCCTTGAATCTCTTGAGGGAGGAGATCTTTATCATATCCTTGTTGATCTGGATGGAATCTCTGATGACCCTCACGAGGCTGTTGCGCTTGACCTTTCCTTCCGTAACCATGCATCCCGCGATGAGACCGACCTTCGGAACCTTGAAGGTATCTCTGACTTCGACCTTTCCGATGTCGACTTCCCTCGTCTCCGGGCTCAGCATTCCTTCCATCGCGGCCTTTATGTCGTCAACCACATCGTAGATGATGTTGTACTTCTTGATCTCGACCTTCTCCTCGTTTGCAAGAGCCTGTGCTCTCGGAGTCGGACGGACGTTGAAGCCGATGATGACTGCAGAGGAAGCGGATGCAAGAGTGACATCGCTCTCGATGATGGCTCCGGCCGAAGCACGGATGACATTGAGCTTGATCTCGTCTGTGCTGAGCTTCTCCAGTACTCCCGTAAGAGCCTCGACGGATCCCTGGACGTCTCCCTTGATGATGACGTTGAAGTCGGTGATTGCACCTTCCTTCACCTTTTCGTTGAAGTTCTCGAGCGTGACCTTGCTCACCCTGCTGCCTTCTCCGATTCTCTCGAGTTCCTGGCGCTTTGCGGCTATGCTTCTTGCCGTCTTCTCGTCCTCGGTGACCTGGAACGGGTCTCCGGCCGACGGGATGTTCGACAGTCCTATGATCTCGACAGGAGTCGAAGGACCGGCTGAAGTGATCTTGGCTCCCTTGTCGTCGAACATTGCTCTGACACGTCCCGAATATATTCCGGCTACATAGTAGTCACCCTGATGCAGTGTTCCCTTCTCGATGATAACGGTTGCAACTGTACCGCGGCCCGGGTCGATCTTGCTTTCAAGGACCTTTCCGCATGCACGGCAGTTCGGGTTGGCCTTGAGCTCGAGCATCTCGGCCTGGAGAAGGATAGTATCCAGGAGGTCGTCGATACCCTGCTTCTTGAGAGCCGAAATCTGGCAGTAGAGCGTCTGTCCGCCCCAGTCTTCGGGCATGAGGCCGAGATCCGAAAGCTGCTGCTTGACCCTGTCGGGGTTGGCTTCGGGAAGATCGCACTTGTTGATGG
>CAZKIT010000207.1:0-2879 GCA_964552905.1 uncultured Spirochaetaceae bacterium | reverse complement strand
GGGGGATTATCTGGACGGTGTGGCCGAGGTACTCGCCGTTACGCTCCTTGTTGAGAACGTTCCAGTAGACGCGGCCGCTCGTGAGATTCGAGTAGCGTGAAAGATCCTCGTCGATAAAACGTTCATAGTGTCCCAGATCAAGATCGGTCTCTGCACCGTCCTCCGTGACGAACACTTCCCCGTGCTGAAGCGGAGACATCGTTCCGGGGTCTACGTTCATGTACGGATCCAGTTTCTGCGAGGCAACCTTGTAGCCTCTTGCTTTCAGAAGCCTTCCAAGAGATGCCGCCGTTATTCCCTTTCCAAGTCCCGATACTACTCCACCGGTCACGAAGATGTGTTTAGTCATGATTGCCTCCAAAAAAAGAGGGCACCCTCTCCGGGTGTCCTTGTCTATCGTGTTCTGGGCATTCTCTCGATTGAATCGGGAGTGAAGCGCTCAAGGGAAAGATGACCTTTCCTCTTTGCTCTCTTCTGCTTCCTTTCATCAGGTTTGCGGCCCATTTCAATTACCTCAAAATATGGCAAAGATGATTATTCATTTCTGTGTTATATGTCAATAAGGAAGTGATGAAATTTTCGAAAATGGAAAGGCAGGACTGCTGACTAACTGTGATTTCTGAATTTATCTTCTTCCAGCATTGGATTTTATCCTTTCCTCTGTTGAGAAAATACCGGTATTTGTGGTATTTATTCTGAAATGGAGTCATCAATGGAGACAGTAAGAGATTATTTCGGTTCTATGGTGTTCAATGACGAGGTCATGCTTGAGAGACTTCCGAAGGATGTCTATCGTGCACTCAAGAAGACCATAGCTGAGGGCAAGGATCTTGACCTCAACGTTGCCAACAGCGTTGCCAACGCAATGAAGAACTGGGCTGTTGAAAAGGGAGCAACCCACTACACGCACTGGTTCCAGCCTCTTACGGGAATGACTGCCGAAAAGCACGACGCATTCATCACTCCCGTTGAAGGAGGAAGGGTCATACTCGAATTCTCGGGCAAGGAGCTGATCAAGGGCGAGCCGGATGCCTCATCCTTTCCTTCAGGCGGCCTCAGAGCCACTTTCGAAGCCAGGGGGTATACAGCCTGGGATCCGACTTCGTATGCATTCATAAAGGGTGATACGTTATGTATTCCCACTGCGTACTGTTCATATTCGGGGGAGGTCCTTGACAAGAAGACACCGCTCTTACGCAGCATGGAGGCTCTCAACGAATACTGCCTCAAGATTCTTTCCCTTTTCGGAAAGAGTGACGTGAAGCGGGTCAATGCGACTGTGGGCCCCGAGCAGGAGTATTTCCTCATCGACGAGAACGACTACAGAAAGCGTAAGGACATCATCCTCACCGGACGTACGCTCTTCGGAGCAAGGAGTCCGAAAGGACAGGAGAAGGATGACCATTACTTCGGCGCCATCCGTACACGTGTCGCCGACTACATGGCAGACCTGGACAAGGAGCTCTGGAAACTCGGAATAAACGCCAAGACAAGCCACAACGAGGTGGCACCATGCCAGCATGAACTGGCACCGGTCTTTACCGTCTGCAACGTTGCCGTAGACCATAACCAGATAACAATGGAGCTCATGAAGAAAATCGCTGAAAAGCATCATCTTGCATGCCTCCTCCATGAGAAGCCTTTCTCAGGCCTCAACGGCTCGGGTAAGCATATCAACTGGTCGCTTTCGACAAACACGGGAGTGAATCTTCTTGAGCCAGGAGACAGTCCTTCGGATAACGCAATCTTCCTTCTCTTCCTTGTAGCGGTCATAAAGGCTGTCGACGAGTACCAGGACCTTCTCAGAATATCTATCGCATCGGCTGGTAATGACCACAGACTCGGCGCAAGCGAAGCGCCACCTGCAATCGTCTCCATGTTCATCGGAGAGGAACTCGAGGGAATACTCGAGTCAGTCGAGCACGGAAGAAGTTTCGAGGGTAAGAAGAAGAACAAGATGAAACTCGGCGTTCATGTCCTTCCGGAAATCCCGCGTGACTCCACGGACCGCAACCGCACAAGCCCGATGGCTTTCACCGGTAACAAGTTCGAGTTCCGTATGCCTGGATCATCGTTCAGTGTCGCGGGACCTCTCGTCGTACTCAACACGGCTGTCGCTTCTTCCTTGAAGTCATTCTATGAGGAACTCTCATCCGCGGAAGATCTCAATGCGGCGGTGACAAAGCTTGTCGGAAGAGTCTATGGAGAGCACAAGAGAATCGTGTTCAACGGGAATGCCTATTCTGAAGAATGGCTGAAGGAAGCCGAGAAAAGAGAACTGCTGAATCTCGAGAGTGCTCCTGATGCATTCGACCAGTATACTGCAGAGAAGAATATCCGTCTTTTCGGGGACTTCGGCATCTATTCTCCGAAGGAAGTGAGAAGCAGAAGCGAAATTCATCATGAGGAATACTCGAAGACTGTGAATATCGAGGCACTTACGATGCACGACATCGCAGTGAAGGAAATATACCCCGCATGTGTGAAGTATTCGTCTGTTCTTGCTGAAGATATAAACAGAATAAAGAGTGCACTTCCCGGTGCCAGCGTACAGAGTCAGGAGGAAATTCTCTCACGCCTCCTGAAGCTTACGAACGATCTCTATGCAGAATGCAATGTTCTCGAAATAGCGGTGAAGGAGGCTCAGAGTCTCTCCGGTTCCCTTCAGTCCCACTACTTCAGAACTGACGTTCTACCGAGGATGACCAACCTCCGCAGGATTGCAGACGAACTCGAGCTTCTTGTCGGCAAGGAATACTGGCCGTTCCCGACGTACTCGGACATTCTGTTCTACAATTGATTCTTTCATAAAGCATATTGCTGAGCCATGGGAGACCATGGCTCAATTCGTCATAGCCGACCGGCTCTCAATGATTTCC
>CAZKIT010000206.1:0-2969 GCA_964552905.1 uncultured Spirochaetaceae bacterium | reverse complement strand
AGCTCTCTCTGATGAACTGATTACCCTGTCAATGGCATCAAATCTTCTCGGTGAGAATCTGGAAAGTGTCAAAGGTAATATACGTCTTGTACAGGACAGTCGAGGCTATGGGATTACTTGATGCTTCCAGTCCTGATATTTTAGTATATCAGAATGAACTTAAAGTACTGATTAACAGTTCGAAATCTATAAAAAGTATTTATTGTTTTTATCAAATATGAGAGACGAGAAAAATGTTCCACTAAACCTCTTCCTGATTTGGACTGATTACTGATAGTTCTGTATATTTGTTGCAATTTCAAGGAAATATCTTTGGTGGCATTTTTGATGAGTGCGTCAGGGAAAAATGGTCGGTGGCCGTTTAAGAACATTCCGTCACGGTTTACATGAAAACCGGATTACTTAAATTTAATATCTAGTATTTTAATATTTTACTTGCATTATCCCGACGCTCTGGTAAGATTATACCGTCATCCAAGACAAAAGAGGTTACAGTTATGAAAAAATTTATCATCGCTTTACTGATTGTGGCACTTGCTACAGTCTCAGTTTTTGCTAACGGATCTTCAGAATCCTCAAGCGAGAAAACTTATACTCTCCGTGCTTCTACAAACCTTGCTGCAACAAGCACAGTTGGTAAGGCACTTACAAAGTTCGTTGAACTTGTAAACGAAAAGAGCAACGGAAGAATCGTTGCAACATGCAACCACGGTGCAGAGCTTGGCAACCAGTCTGAACAGGTTTCCATGGCTATGCTCGGCGACCTTGAGCTCGTTCTTGCAGCTCCAGGAACAGGCCCCGGTGCTTACGAAGGATGTGAACCTCTCCTCCTCTTCGAATTCCCGTTCCTCTTCAAGGACAACGATCAGTACAGAAGAGTAATGAAGGCAGTTGAACCTGAAGTCAATGCTATGGTTAACTCTCTCGGCCTTACAGCTATGTGTGGACAGTCACAGGGATCAAGAGATATGCTTACGAACGTTCCTGTAACAAAGCTTTCAGACATGAACAACCTTGTCATGAGAGGACCTAACGCTGTTTACATCTCGATGTTCGAAAGCCTTGGTGCTGCCGGCATCACAATGGACTGGAACGAAATCTACACAGCTATGCAGCAGAACGTATGTAACGGCTGTGAAGGATCTCCAAGCTCACTCAACGCTTCCTCTCTGCAGGATAACGGAAAGTACCTTGCAATAACCAACCACATCATCGCTTGTGTCTACTACTTCTTCAACACAGAGTGGCTCGAGAGTCTCCCCGCAGATCTCAGAACAGTCGTAGAGGAATGTGCCCGTGAAGCAACAACATATCAGGAAGAACTTGATGATGCAGACCAGTCAGCTGCACTTGAGAACATGAAGGCTCAGGGCGTTACAGTTACTGTTATCGAAGATATTGAAGACTGGAAGGCTGCATGTTCAGGCATGACTCAGGAATACCTCTCAAGAGGCCAGAACTGGGTTGACTTCTACAACGCACTCACATCTGTCGACTGATAGTAATCGACAGAATCGGATACCGGAGAGCCTTGGAAAAACACTTTTCAGGGCTTTCTGTTTATAAAAAGGAACAGACAATGAATTTCTTAAAGAAAGTTGATAAGGTACTTACCGTCATCAGAATTGTTGCTCTTGTGCTGATTATGGTCGCGACAATCGGAATGTGCACGGTAAATATTGTCCTGCGTTACATCATCAAGACAGAATCCGCGTTCAGACCTTTCCCGTGGGTCAACGAGCTGATGCAGATGGGCGGAATCTGGATTGCCTTCCTCGCTGCGAGCATGGGTGTCAGGTCAAATTCCCATATAAGTCTTACAACACTTGTTGACAAGCATATGTCCAAGAAAGCCGGTGATATTCTGAAAAAGGTTGCAATGGTTATTGTTCTTGCAACTCTTGCGTATCTCTTCTATTACGGTGTAAAGACCACAATCTTCCAGAAGAGAAGTTATCTTCAGAACATTCATCTTTCGTATGCATGGTTCTATGCTGCCATTCCCGTCGGCTGTTTCTATATGTTCTATGAGTACCTCTTGATACTCATTTTCGGAAAGAATCCTTTCGTCAAGGATACAGAAGGTGAAGAAGAAGTCACCTCAGGTTCGTTCTAAGGAGATAGGGCATGTTAACTACATTATTGATATTCTTAATTCTTCTCGCTTTCATTTTCCTCGGTTTCCCGATTTTCATGGCACTTCTCATTACAGGAATCATCTTCCTGCTTGCCGGCGGAAACTCCATGCAGCTTTCAATCATCAAGATGTTCGGAAGTATCAACAGCCTTTCCCTTATGGCTATTCCGTTTTTTGTGACGGCCGGAAACATCATTCTCAAGGCAAAGATCACAAACAAGCTGGTAAAGTTCGCTGACAGCTGTGTCGGATGGCTTCCCGGAGGACTGGGACATGTGAACGTCCTCACATCAATGATTTTCGGCGGTATTCAGGGCTCCGGATGTGCCGATGCTGCGGCTATCGGCGGAATGCTTATTCCTGCAATGGAAGAGCAGGGTTATGACAAGGACTACTCTGTAGCAGTCACTGCCGGTTCGTCGATGCTTTCACCTATCATTCCTCCAAGCATCTGTATGATTCTTTATTCTTACTATACGGAAATTCCTGTAGGAAAGATGTTCATGGGTGGTCTTGTTCCCGGTATCCTTATCGGTATTCTTCAGATGGGTGTTGTTTATGCCGAATACAAACACAGACACTACAATATTCCGAGAACAAAGTTCTCCATCGTCAACCTCGCTAAGACCTTCGTACATTCAATCGGTGCTCTCATAATGCCGCTCATCATTCTTTCGGGAATCTGTTTCGGTATTGTCACTCCGACCGAGTCCGGTGTCATCGCAATCCTCTATGGACTTTTCTACGGTTTCTTCGTTACAAAGAGTCTCAAGCTCAAGGATATCCCGGACATTCTCGTCGAAAGTGCTGTCACGACTGCAGTCGTATATAT
>CAZKIT010000205.1:0-2977 GCA_964552905.1 uncultured Spirochaetaceae bacterium | reverse complement strand
CCATTGCGGCACCTCCTGCAACCTGTGCAACCCCGAAGAACCTGTCGGTCTTGAATCTGTTTTTATTGCGGCATATCAGAATCGTGAGCTTGGATGATGCAAAGCCGAGAACGAAGCCCAGCAGTGTCGAGAGCACGATTCCGTAGATGACTTTCACCCACTCTCCACCGTTTATGCCCTTGAAGCTGTTCTGGATGGCGACTGCAGCGCCGGAGAGTCCGGCGATGAGAGCGTGGCTCTCGCTTGTCGGAATACCGAAATACCAGGCGACAGTCGCCCAGATGACGATTGCAGCCATTGCCGCACAGAGCGCTATGAGAGATATCCTGGCATCCCCTCCGAAGTCCACCATGTTCGATATCGTCATCGCGACTGAAGCGTTGAGACTCGTCATCACGAGAACACCGAAGAAGTTGAAGACGGCAGCCATGATTATGGCCTTCCTGACCCCTATTGCTCTTGTCGATACACATGTTGCGATGGCGTTCGGGGCATCCGTCCAGCCATTCACCAAAATCACGCCGAGCGTCAGTATCGAAGATACGAGAAGCATCGGACTCTTTAGCATCTGGTTTATAAATTCAAATAATCCCATATTCAGCTGTTCCGGAAATCTTTTACCACTTTATATGCAGTCATGGCAATATAACTTAACTGAATAAGGTCATAAATTTTGTTTATTTTTAACAGAAGTGTTCCATAATGAAGTTTTTCCTCGCCTCCATGCTCTCCTTCACAAGCGGGGAATGGGAGATCATATCGTAGCCGTGACATGCCCCCTTAATGTTTCTGTGAACGACAGAAACACCTTTCTCCTCAAGCAAAGAAACAAGACTTTCGCCTTCATCGTGAAGGCAGTCGACGTCACATGTCTCGATATAAACAGGAGGAAATGACGCGACACGGTCGTATTCAAATACACTTCTGTATTTCTCTCCCTGAAGGTAGTACTCCCACATTTTCGAATTGAGACGCGAGTTCCAGACAGGTGTATCTGTAAACCTTCTCTTTGATTCGGTCTCAATCGGGGCGACAACAGGATAGATGAGAGCGAGAAACTGCGGCCTACGCAGTCCGTCTTCGATGATTCTCATCGTTGTGGAGAGAGCTATCTCGGCGCCGGCACTATCGCCCATAACGGCAACGGAAGACGGGAATTTCTCAAGCGCCCGCTTATAGACTTCAACGGTTTTCTCGACGGCTTCGGGGTACCTGCTCTCCGGGGACAGAGGATAATCGACCATAAGCACACGGCATCCCGAGAGTGCATACTCCCTTGCAAGACGGTAGTGGTACGGCGCAGCCCTGTAGACGAAGGCCCCGCCGTGAAGATAGATGATGACGGGGATATTCCCTCCGCTCCCCTTCGGTGACACATCAAGAATCCCCGTCTTCCCGACACAATACCTTCTCACATCAAGTTTCCTGTCACCGTGAAGTGAAAACAGACGGAGGAATGCGGAGGCAAAGGGAAAAAGACCCTTCCAAAGAGGAGTTCTTATAAAATAAAGAGCCTTGAGGCTGTCGTCGATACTGTATCTGTTCTTCACTCCCTTACAATACAGCAATCACTTCTCCAGAGTGAAGAGACAGTGTTGGCACCATCGCGAATGACAGCCGGCAGGAACCTTTGAGACGCAAAACGCAAAGCACACCATATGACGAAGGCAACACCCTGCGTCAGAATAATTGATTTTATTTAAAGAGATTGCTTAGAAACGCCATATCTGAGATGGCTTTAGGTTAATTTTCTATTGGAAGTTAACAAGCACCTGAAAACTCTGATAAAACAACAGGACAACAGAGTGATGAGAACTTATGAAAACTTGTCTTTCGGCTACAAAGAGTATTCATTAATGTAGTCACTGAAGAACGGTAGCGAAAGTGATATGTAGCCCTTACGAACAAAGACAAGGCCACGATTCATAAGCCTATCTCTGTACATGGAGTAATTACCTTTTTTCTCTCCCATCAATGCAAGAACTTCCTCCCGTTTGTATTCGTTCTGTCCCGCAAGAAGTCTTACAAGCGTCCTGTCGCCCTCGGATAGTTCCTTCCAAATCTTCTCATACGAATACGTATAAAGTTCAAATTTTAGAGAAGAGACAACATCTTCAAGCGTCTCATCTTCCTTTTTCTTAAAATAAAGTACTCCGAGAACCTGGAAAGCATAAGCATATCCCTTTGTAATCCCGGCCATCCTTCTAGCATCAGCTATATCGATTTTCAATTGTCGTCTGTACATTTCAGCCATTCTTACAGTGTTGAGAGGCTCGGTCTTTACAGTTGTCGCTCTTCTGAAGAATGTAAGATTCTTCACATTGCTTACTTCCATGATGTTCTCATACAGGCCTGTACATACAAGGAACACAGGATAACCGGCTCTAAGCCATCGGCCAAACTCGGAGGCGAACTTTATCATTTCCTGATTCTTCGAAACTTCGTCTACACCTATGAAGATTTTCTTGTCCTTCTTCTGTGCTTCCTGAATCATTCTTTCGACTTCGACCCCAAGATCTGTTAATGACTCATCATTTTCCTTTGATATCCCAAAGCCACCACCTGTTCCCAGAATACTCAACGAAGCATTCACACTACTGCTTTTGCTTTTTTTCCTTCCGAACCCTTCCTCAACAAGCATAGCCGCAACCTGGCGTAACATATCTCTTGCAGGATTAAGATCAAAAACAATCCATCCCGCCTTTCGGAACTCCTCACTTCTGAGTTGTTCCTCCACTTTCGCAAGTATTACCGTCTTTCCGGAACCTCTGACACCCGTTATTTTGTAAATGGATTCAGTAGGATTGTCATAACTGAGGTTTTTGAGAATCTCATCGGTCTTCTCTGTGTATATATATGTATATTCCGGTGCTTTGCTGAATGTTGTCGTGAATGGATTCTGCATACTGTCCTCCCTGAAATCTCTTTATACTTTTTTATACTTCCGAAAAATCTTTATAACTTTTTATACTTTTTT
>CAZKIT010000204.1:0-2983 GCA_964552905.1 uncultured Spirochaetaceae bacterium | reverse complement strand
TTGACTTCCACGGGAGCTACCTTTTTTCCTTCCGTAATCAGAAAATCAATTTCCATGTCGTTCTCTCTTCTCAGATTATCCGAGCGTGAATAGAAATAGAGCCGTTCCCTTTTGAACCGCAGCATCTGAGCCACGACATTTTCCATCAGCATCCCTTCATTTATGTTCATCCTGTCAAAGAGAACTGCCCTGTACAGTTCATTATCGGTGAACTTCCTGTCACGGAAAGTCTGGGTGACAAGAAGCCCCGTATCTGCCATGTAGCACTTCTGTGTTGCATGATCCGAACTCAGCGCAAGACCTACATGCGGGTCTGTGGAATTGAAGCAGCTGTTGACTATCATCGCCTCGTTCAGCCAGATGAAAGTATCTTCATATGATCTGAATCTTGCCTCTTTTCCAAGTGATGCCAGCTTGTACTTCTTCTCTTTCCTTGAAAGCTGTGAAGGAATGTCATCGAACACCGAGAGCACCTTATCCTCATATCCGGCGGCGAATTTCACTACGTCTGCACGATAAAGATTCAGTATTCTCCGTTTCGCATCATCTGATGCCCTGAAATTCTTTCCATCTATATAGGCAAGAACGGACTGAGGCATTCCTCCTACCAGGATATACTGGCGGAAATCGTTCATGATTTTGCGGTGAAGAGCTTCTCCAAGAGGTGTCAGCCTCTCGAAACATGCCTTTATGAGGGGATAGGTCGCCTCATCTCCCATAGCCCAGAGAAATTCTTCGAAATCCAGCGGAAACATCTCGATATGGTCTTCCTCCGACGGAATTATTATGTCCTGAACGTTCTTTTTCAGTCTGATGAGAGATCCGGTTTCAAGATAATCATATCTACCGTCCGCCACGAGATATTTGATAAGCTGTCTTGCCTGGGGACACTGCTGGACTTCATCAAAGATTATCAGTGAACCGCGCCTGTAAAGAACTGTCGAGTAAAGAGAAGAAAGTTTTGCAAAGAACAGATCCAGACTGCAGGTGTCTTCTGTGAACAGATCCTTTATGCCTTTCGGAGGATTCCCGAAGTCAACAAGAATATAGCTCCTGTATTCTGCCATGGCGAACTCTTCTGCGATATAGCTCTTCCCAACACGCCGTGCACCGTCAATCATCAAGGCAGTCTTACCGTTACTGTTCCTTTTCCATTCTACAAGTTCATCGTAAATCTTTCTTTTTAACATAATGTTTTACAGCTCATATAAATACTAATTCAGAATACACGAAAAAGCAAGTTTAATAACTTTGTTTCTGCACGAAAAAGCAGGTTTTAAGTTCCAGATTCTGCACGAAAAAGCAGATTAATGGCGTTTTCTGATTACTGGATATCTTAATTCAATTTGTACAATTCTTCCGCCCATGCTGTATACTCTGACTGTCTGTCCTGACCGTCATGATAATTGTCCGGACTGCAGAAAGCGAGGAAAAACGTCATGAAAAAGATTGTCCTGATTCCCGATTCCTTCAAGGGGACGATGTCTTCTGCTGAAGTATGCTCGATCATGAAGAAAGCCGTTCTGGCTCACTATCCGGAATGCGAGGTCATCTCCATCCCCGTCGCCGACGGAGGCGAAGGCTCCTCTGACGCGTTTCTCGATGCCGTCGGAGGCGAGAAGATATACAGGGAGGTGACAGGGCCCTACTTCGGAGAGAAGGTCATGGGGTACTATGCCGTGCTCCCGGACAGTACTGCAGTAATCGAGACGGCCGCTGCCGCCGCTCTTCCCATGGTCGGAGAGAGGAAGAATCCCTCTCTCACGACAACATACGGCGTCGGAGAACTCATGCTTGACGCGCTCTCCCGAGGAGTGAAGAAAATCATCCTGGGACTCGGGGGAAGCGCGACAAACGATGCTGCCTGCGGCCTTGCATCCGCACTCGGAGTCTCGTTCCTCAACGCCGAAGGAAAGAAATTCATTCCTGTCGGAGGGACTCTGGACGATGTCGACTCCATAGATATCTCGACTGCCGATGAGAGAATCAGGAATATCCCGATCATCGCAATGTGCGACATAGACAATCCGTTCTGCGGCCCCGAGGGAGCAGCCTTCGTATACGGGCCGCAGAAGGGAGCCGATGAAAAGATGGTGAAGGAACTCGACAGAAAGATGATGAAGCTCGCTTCTGTAATCGGGAGGGACCTCGGTGTCACTGTCCGGGACATGCCCGGCGCAGGAGCTGCAGGAGGAATGGGAGGAGGAATGGCTGCATATTTCAGATCGAAGCTGCAGATGGGAATCGAAACCGTTCTCGATACAGTACATTTCTCCTCCTTGATTGAAGGCGCCGATTACGTCTACACGGGAGAAGGCAGAATCGACGGACAGTCGCTCAGGGGAAAGGTCGTCATGGGAGTTGCAAGGGAAGCGAAGAAGAAAAACGTTCCCGTCATCGTCTTTGCCGGCGACATAGGGGACGACATCGATGGAATCTACGACGAGGGAGTCACTGCTGTCTTCTCGATCAACAGGGTCGCCCTTCCCTACAGCGAACAGAGGCCGAGGGCGAAAAACGATCTCTTCCTCACGGTGGATAATCTTCTGAGATACGGGAAATGACAGAGTACGCCATCCGTTCATGACGGCAGTCCGTGTCGTCATTTCCGCTCCGTGCCGCAGGTTAGTGAAATCTAATCTTTTCTTTATGCTCTGGACTTTTAACTTCCTTTTTGATAACTTACCTCCCGAGGGAGTAGGAGCGCCTGGCGAACAAGTCAACATACTGGATTATTCCTGGCTTGTTGTAATTCCGAGACTCACGCTGGAATGGTGTGGGCTCAGTCTTTCCCTTTTCAGCTGACAATCTTCATACAGGACAGAAAGAGGAAATTTCATGGACTGGGGACTTTTAATTGCCAACAGCATCCTGCTGGGTGTTGGGCTTGCCGTTGACGCTTTCAGCGTCTCTATCGCAAATGCGATTGCCGAACCGAAGATGAGCAGGAACAAGAAGTTCTACGTTGCTCTCACCTACGCTC
>CAZKIT010000203.1:0-3005 GCA_964552905.1 uncultured Spirochaetaceae bacterium | reverse complement strand
AGGATGAGAGCATCCTGAGGTTGAGAGTGTCGAACATAAGCATTATTGCGCGCATAGTATTTCTTCCTTTACCACCACTTGATCAGGTCGGTGACCCTGACTCTCATATCCACAAAGGACCTGTCCGTGATCTTTCTCGGGAAGGGAAGGTCGTTATGGAGTCTTTCCTTGATGGTTGTGGGCTTGTTCGTGAGAACAAGTATGTTCTGACTGAGATAGACGGCCTCTTCGATGTTGTGTGTGATGAATACAACTGTCGTACCTGTCTTCTTCCATAGGCCGAGAAGCTCGTCTTCGAGCTTGAATCTGAGTTCGACATCCAGCTGTCCGTAAGGTTCATCCATGAGAAGTACCTCGGGCTTTGTCGCAAAGGCTCTTGCGATTACGACACGCTGGAGCATGGATGTCGAGAGCTCTGAAGGATAGTAGTTCCTGTAGTTCGTCAGGCCTACCATTTCCATTGCCTCTTCAGTTTCCTTTTTGATTCTGTCCCTGCTGTATTTCTTTATTTCGAGGCCGAATGCTATGTTCTGTTCGACAGTCAGCCATGACATCGTCGAATATTCCTGGAATATGTATGCGATGTTATGCTTCCTGAGGTCTACAGGCTCATCGTTGATCAGTATTTCTCCCGACGTAGGTTCGTACAGCTTCGTCAGACAGTTGAGGAACGTTGTCTTTCCGCAGCCTGTAGGACCGACGATACAGAGAAACTCGCCTTTCATGACATCGAACGAGACATTGTCGAGGACGAGCAGATCCCCGAACCTCTTTGTCATGTTTCTAACCTTTATTTTAACTTCATCCATATCTGTTCCCTTATAAAACCTTGTCTACGACGCTGCTGATTTCTTCCCTCAGTCTGAGGAATTCGTCGGATGTGTAATCTCTCGGTCGCGGAAGATCAATCCTGTATTCGGCCTTTATCGAAGTGGGGCAGCTGTGCAGTACGACGATTCTGTCGGCCAGATACACCGCCTCCTCGATGTTGTTCGTGACGAATATGATTGTTCTTTTCTCCTTTTCCCATATCTTGATGAGGTCTTCCTGCATCAGATATCTTGTCTGGGCATCCAGATGGCCGAACGGTTCGTCCATGAAGAGGACATCGGGCTCGTTGCAGTAGGCCCTTGCAATGCCGACTCTCTGCTGCATTCCTCCCGAAAGCTGATTGGGATAGGAGTTCTCGAAGCCTGTCAGACTGACAAGGTCGATATACTTCTGCGCCTTCTTCCTTCTCTCCTCCTTGCCCACGCCTCTGGCCTTCGGACCGAATTCGACATTGCCCATGACCGTGAGCCACGGGAAGAGGGAAGTTCTCTGATAGACAAAACCCCTGTCAGGTCCGGGACCGTGGATGGGTTTGTCCTTGAGAAGTACTTCTCCGCCTGTAGCGGTTTCAAGTCCTGAAAGACACTTCAGAATCGTGCTTTTCCCGCACTGGCCGGGACCGAAAAGGACTACAAGTTCATTCTCTCTGACGTCCAGACTGAAGTCCTTGACGACGTCTACGACGCCCCTTGTTGTTTCATAGCTCTTCGCCATGTTAGTGCATCTGATTACGCTCATATCACCTGCCTCTCCTGTTCCATCTGCAGAGTCTTGATTCTATGCCCCTCATCACTATTGCGAGGAGGAAACCGATTATACCTACGGCGAGAATACCGACCATGATCTGTACCGTGCTGTTCGAATCCTGTCCCTTGATGATGATCCAGCCGACACCCTGGGAAGACTTGACCATCTCCGCTGCGACGACTGTCGCCCATGCGGATCCGATTGCAATCTGGAGTCCTGCGAAAATCTGCGGTATGCAGGAAGGGAGAACAACTTTCGTGAATACCTGTCTGTTGCTGCATCCGAGCATCTTCGCGCATCCTATGAGTTCTTCATCAACCGACTTCACGCCGGCATATGCATTCATCGTCACATTCGAGAAAGCTCCGAGGAATATGATGAAGTATTTAGATGATTCCCCGGTTCCGAACCATACTATCGAGAGCGGAATCCACGCAATCGGCGGAATAGGACGTATGAGCTCGAAAAGCGGTCTGAACAGACTTTCGATCTTTCTGTTCCATCCCATGAGTATTCCAAGGACGATTCCTGCAACGGACCCCAGGACAAAGCCTGTCATGACTCTGGAGAGGGACCACAGGATATGGCTCTGGATCGTGTTTCTTCCTATCGGCTTAACGATTGAGGAGATGAATTTCCTTATTACCTCAATCGGGCCTACCATGACTATTCCGACACGCGTGAAGGAGATTACCAGCTGCCAGATGATCATGAATACGATAATGGAGGTTGCTCCGGCTGCGTATTTGACCCATGCTTTCTTGTCTTTGTCACGGAGATTCATCTCTTCACCCCCTTTATGACGATTCTTTCAATCAGAGAGAGCAGATAGGAGAATGCCGCTCCGATTATTCCGATTGCTATCATTCCGCATATGATGATATCGGGACGGAAGATTCCTCTGGCCTGCTGGATCATGTAGCCGAGTCCTTTCGTGGATGCAAGCATCTCGGCTGCGACTATGCATGTCCAGGATGCACCGAGAGCGACTCTGATTCCTGTCATGATCATCGGAAGTGCAGTCGGGATTGCTATCTTGAAGAGCATCTGGAGCGATGATGCCCCGAATGTCCTTCCGACCCAGAGGTGCACATCCTTCGTCTGCTTTATTCCCGTGTAGCTGTTGAGAACACAGGGAACGAACGATGAGAGGAATACCGTGACGACCTTGGACGTGAGACCGATGCCGAAGAGAAGGATCATGAGCGGAATCCATGCGAGTCCCGGAACAGGTCTTATCAGGTCGAAGAGAGGTCTGACAAAGAGGTCGAACCCCTTGTACCATGCCATGATGATTCCAAGTATCGTGCCGATTATGACTCCCATGAGCCATCCCAGCATTGCGATTTTCAATGATGCACCGATGTGCTGTATAAGTGTCGCACCGTCGGGTGCAGTTGAATTCAGTTTCTTTATGAAGGTCTTCA
>CAZKIT010000202.1:0-3014 GCA_964552905.1 uncultured Spirochaetaceae bacterium | reverse complement strand
TTCTTTCCGAAGCCCCTGAGCTCCATCGCATTCGATATCGTCTCGATTCTGTCCATTGAAGATATCACGAGGGGAAAGAGAATCTCGACGGCGTTCTTCAGCCTCTTTATGAGGCGCTGTTTCTTCGCCGCCATCTCGAGGCCCCTTGCCTGCTGCGACATCGATATCTCTCTGTATTCCCTCTGGATATCGGGAATATACCGGAGGGCAAGGGAGACGGAGTAGGCTATCCTGTAGTTCACTCCTATCCTGTTAAGCGAGGATGCGAACTCGCTCGGGTCCGTTGTCGATATGAAGAGTATTACGAAGGGAATCGTCGCAAGGTACTTGAGTATTACATTGAGGTGGTAGAAGAGCTGCTCCTCTGTCACCGTCCATCTTCCGAGTCCCTGGAGGAGTACATGTCTTGTCCCGTAGATGGTGACTCCGTGCTCCGGAGAGAAAAGGTAAATCAGAAGGTTGTTGAGAACCATGAAGACGAAGGTGAACGCCAGAAGCACCTTCACTTCCTTCAGTCTTATTTGCGATATCCTGAAGACGACAAGTGCAAAGAGCGTGAGGGCGAGAAGAAAACGCGTGTCGTACGTCGTCATTGCCGCGAATGTCAGAATTATGAGTGCGCTGAGCTTCGTGGCACCGCTGAGACGGTGGACGGGAGAGTCTTTTTCGATGTAGTTGAAAAGGTTGATCATCCTCTTGCCTCCCTGTCGTATTCTATGAAGCGGTGAATGAAGAGCGTGTCGTCAAGGCCGCAGAGGGAGGCAAGGGAAGAGAGGCTTGTCTTCTTGAGTGACGCCTTCCGTGTCAGCTCGTCATCCGTCAGAATCTCCTCGGGAGCAGCGTCCGCAATCTTTCTGCCGTCCGTGAAGACGACGCTTCTCGTGCAGTATTCGAGCATGAGATGCATGTCATGCGTGATGAGAACTATTGTCACTCCCGCCCTGTTGAGGTCCTTCAGAAATTCCATGAACTCCGTGTAGTGTCTGAAGTCCTGTCCCGCTGTAGGCTCGTCGAGAATGACTATCTCGGGGTTCATCGCGAGGATCGAGGCTATCGTGACTCTCTTCTTCTGACCGTAGGAAAGCGCGCTTATGGGCCAGCTCCTGAACGGCCTGAGACCGCAGATGCGGAGCGTCTCGTCACCGATGCGGTCTATCTCGTCCTGCGGCTTTCTGCCGTCGAGAACGAGGGCGAGCGTCACTTCATCCTTTATCATGGTTTTCGTGATCATCTGGTTCGGGTTCTGCATGACGTAGCCGATGTGTCCGGCTCTCTCCTTTATTGAATATGTGGAGAGGTCGATTCCATCGAGTTCCATTGTTCCCTCATCCGGCTTCTCGAAGCCGCATATGAGCTTGCTGAACGTGCTCTTTCCAGCACCGTTACGGCCCACTATCGACATCATTTCACCCCTGTAGAGCGTGAAGTCTATGTCCTCGAGTGCCCTGTGGCCTCCGGGATATGTGAATGTGAGATTCTTTACGGTGAGTAGCTCTTCTTTCTTTCTCTTCGGTCTGTCTTCGGGAATGTTCCTGAACCACGTGCGGACCTTCTCCCTGTCTTCGTCAGAGAGAAGAAGAGTGTCGATCCTTCCGGGCTTCTTCTTCTCCGTTATTTCTACGCCGGCGTATTTGAGTGCCGTGACATATAAGGGTTCTCTTATTCCGGTATCCTTCAGAAGTGTGGACGAGAGAAGTCTGTCCGGGCTCTCGTCCGCGATGATTCTGCCGTCGTTCATCAGCACAATCCTGTCGACGGGACGCCAGAGAACATCCTCTATCCTGTGCTCGATTATTATGACCGTAGCTCCGGTGGTTCTGTGAAGTTCGTCTATGAGCTCGATGGTCTTCTTTCCGCTTTCGGGATCTAGGGAGGCAAGAGGCTCGTCGAAGAGATAGATCTTCACTTTGTCCACCATGACACCTGCGAGCGACACTCTCTGTTTCTGTCCCCCCGAGAGAGACTGCGGGGAGTGCGTGAGAAAGTTCTCCATTCCGACCTTTGCCGCAGCTTCTGCAACCTCCTTCTTCATTTCGGTAAGGGAGACGCTGTCGTTCTCGAGTGCGAAAGCTATGTCCTCTCCGACCGTCAGTCCTATGAACTGGCCGTCCGAGTCCTGGAGGACGGTACCCGTGATCTTGCTGAGCGAGAAGATATCCCAATCCTTGTAACTTTTGCCGTTGATTATGAGATCTCCCTCCACATCTCCCGGGTAGGAGGCGGGAATGAGGCCGTTGAGTGTTGAGGCGAGGGTACTCTTCCCGCAGCCGGAGGGACCGCAGATCAGAATCTTCTCGCCTTCATTGACGGTGAGATTTATGTCGTGGAGGGTTTTCTCCGCCTGGGCCTTGTATTTGAATGAGAAGTTCCTGAATTCGATTATGGGAGACATTAAGACCTCGCTTTGGGGAAGTGTAACACGATAGGGAGAAAAGAAAAATGCTTCTCCGGAGAGAAGCATTAAGGAGCGTAAGACGCTCAGTCTTCCTTTCTGAGGGAACCTGCCTTCGGCTTGGCCTTGTTGTAGGCGAGAGAGAGGAGTGTTCCGATGACAGCTGTCGTCACGATGTTTACAAGTCCTGCTACGATGCCCTGTGTGAAGACCTTGTTTGCGGGTTCTGCGTAGATGAGGATATCGAATACGGGTGCGATGACGCCCCATGCGATGATGTTAGCGACAACCTGGCCGACGTTGAGCGTGATGACTTCCTTCTTGCCGAAGCTGTCCTCGATGTTGACGCCCGTTGTCAGAAGGCCCATGATGAGACCTGCGACTCCCGATGCGATTACCCAGCTCCACCAGATACCCCAGCCTGATGCGAGGTCGATGAGAGTGTGGCCGATGAATGCGATGAGGAAACCTGCAAGAGGTCCGTAGAGCACTGCCATGAATGCCAGAAGTCCGTACTGCGTCGAGATGTTTGTATTTGCAACCGGACTCGGGATCGATACGAATCTGCCCAGTACGAAGAAGAGTGCTGCTCCGATACCGATGGCGACGATTGTTGTGATCG
>CAZKIT010000201.1:0-3100 GCA_964552905.1 uncultured Spirochaetaceae bacterium | reverse complement strand
CGAGGTTGAGCATTCCGAGAATCGTGTCCTCGAGCTCCTCGATTCCGAGTCCGTGCGCAGATGATATCCCGACAACGCGCTGGAAGCCGTACGAGAAGTGGTTCCATACAAGGTCGTCGCGGGAGGGGTCGTCCACCTTGTTGACGACAAGGACGACCTTGTCCGTATATGGTCTCAGCTTCTCGACGAGCATCATGTCCTCGGCTGCCGTCTCCATGCAGTCCATGAGAAAAAGGATGATGTCGCTCTGAGAGAGTATCGAGAGGGACTTCTCCGTTACGGCATAGTCTATGCCGACCTTGTCTATCTTGACGCCGCCTGTGTCGACGAGCGTTACGGGGTGGTTTCCGAGGAGCCATCTCTCGGGGATGGGGTCTCTTGTGACACCCGGAGTCGGGTCGGTGATGGCCCTTCTCTTCCCCACAAGTCTGTTGAAGAGTGTGGACTTTCCCACATTCGGACGTCCCACGATGGATATGAGCGGGAGCGATGTATCTATATCTGCCTTGTTTCTTATATCAAGTTTCTCTGCCATTGAGTTTCCTCTGTATATATAACTTCTCTCATTATGATAAAATAACGGGGTTAAAATCTAGCTGTAAAAGCAAAGTGTGTCAAACCGGTATCTCCGTCTTACGGGAGATTCTTCAGATACTCTTCCACATTTCTGTATTCTATTCCGTTATCGAGTGTGATGTTTTCCCCTCTGTAGAGGACAATCTTTCTCGCAGCCTTTCCGTAGACGGCCTCCACAGCGAATGGTAGGTCTTTCCGTTTATGGTCCTGTGAGTTACATATCCCTCCGGCAGAGCGGAGAGTTTTTCTGGCTCTTCCTCTTTCCGTGACATTTTCAGCCTCATTTGAAGTTTAACCGTGCAGCAAACGGTTTAACGGTTAAAAACTCTCATTTGAGTTTTTCTCCTCTTAATGCAATAATCGGGGTATGGAAAAAGAGAAGAACTCATTCAGATACCTCGTTGTGATGTACATTCTGCTTGTCGTCATCACTGTGCCTCTCTTTTTCATACTGCGTCCGAGGATTGAGGAAAACATCGCCGAAAGCGGAATATATGTACATTATTCGCTCTGGAAGGAGAACAGGAGAAGCGGAAGACTGAGCGAATACACCGTTACGCTCTCGTCTCCGGACGGAGCGGTGAAGAGCTCTAGAAAAGCCTCTTCCGTCGACTCTCTTCATGCACTTCTCGAAGCCCTGCTTCTTCCGCTCTCCGATGAGGAGAAGAATGAAGGGTATATCACATATATTCCGGAGGAGACGGAGCTTGTGGGAGTGAGTGAAGAGGACGGCTGCTTCTTCGTATCTCTCAATTCTGCGTTCCTCTCCACAAGTGATATCACACGGGCATCCGACCAGATAAAAAAGACTCTCGAGGAGTATTACACTCTCGAGAGCCTTACTATCATCAGCGGAAACACCGCAATCAGGATCTATACCTCTTTATAGAGAGCGCCTTTCCGCTCTCGGCATCAACTTCGATTATGACGCCGTCGATTGTCCCCTTTCCTTCTGCAACCTCGCTTCTGATCGGAAGCTGGGTAAGCTGTCTCTCGATGGATTTCTCGACCTTGGAGCCGATGACCGCTCCATGAACGCCTGTAAGCCCCAGGTCTGTGATGTATGCCGTTCCTCCCGGAAGAATCTTCTCGTCCCTCGTCTGGACATGCGTGTGGGTTCCGACGACTGCACTCACCGTACCGTCAAGGGAAAACGAAAGCGCCTCCTTCTCCTCCGTACTCTCGGCATGGAAGTCGACGAAGATCAGGGGTGTCGTCTTACGGATATTCCTTACGATGGCCTCGGCCTTCTTGAAGGGATCATCTGTGTCCATCATCTCGACTCTTCCCTGAAGGTTGATGACACCTATTCTGTATTCTCCGCAGCTGCGGATCGTGAAGCCTTTTCCCACACACGGTTCGGGGTAGTTGGCAGGTCTGAGGATATCATCCTGGCTGTCGAGGATGGAGAAGATCTCGTCCTTCTGCCAGATATGATTGCCGCTCGTGATGACATCAACTCCGGAGGTTTTCATCCTGTTGTAGTCATCTATCGTGATGCCGAATCCGTCAGCGGCGTTCTCGCCGTTGCAGATTACGAAATCAATTCCGTTCTCCTTCTTAGCAGAAGAGAGCCCCAGAAAAAGGGCTCCCATTCCTGCACTTCCCGATACGTCCCCGAGCATGAGGACACGGAGTGTCTTTTTACTCACTTTGCGTACTCCACGACTCTTGTCTCACGGATAATCGTGACCTTGATCTTGCCGGGGTATCTGAGCTCGGCTTCAATCCTCTGGGCAATGTCCTGTGCAATCTTCTTTGCACCCTCATCGCTGACAGAGTCACTGTTGACGAGAATTCTGAGTTCTCTTCCCGCCTGGATTGCAAATGCGTTCTCGACGCCGTCGAAGCCCTTTGCAATGTTCTCAAGCGACTCGAGCCTCTTGATGTAGTTGTCGAGTGATTCCCTTCTTGCGCCGGGGCGTGCAGCGCTTATTGCATCTGCAATCTGCACGATGATGGCCTCGATGCTCTCGGGTTCGACATCATTGTGATGCGCAAGGACACAGTTGACGACCTTGCTGTCTTCGCCGAGTCTCTTCACGAGCTCGCCGCCGATTTCGGCATGGTTGGCCTCGCTCTCGGTCTCGGCTCCCTTTCCGATGTCATGGAGGAGTCCCGCACGCATTGCAAGAGTGCTGTCAGCTCCGACTTCGGATGCTATCATGCCGGCAAGGATTGCGACTTCCTTCGAGTGGAGAAGCACGTTCTGACCGTAGCTTGTCCTGAAGTGGAGTCTTCCGAGTGCTCTGATGAGTTCGGTACCCATGTTGTGTATGCCGAGGTCGAAGACGACCTTCTCACCCTCGTCCACTATTATGCGCCCGATTTCCTTCGAGACCTTGTTGACGACTTCCTCAATTCTTGCGGGGTGTATTCTTCCGTCCTGTACAAGACGCTCGAGTGCAACCCTTGCTATTTCCTTCCTTACAGGGTCGAAACAAGAGATAACGACAGCCTCAGGAGTGTCATCGATGATGATATCGACTCCGGTGAGGGTCTCGAGGGTACGGATGTTGCGTCC
>CAZKIT010000200.1:0-3128 GCA_964552905.1 uncultured Spirochaetaceae bacterium | reverse complement strand
CTCAACAAGGAGCGTAACGGCGAGTACCTCGGCCACACCGTCCAGATAATCCCCCATGTCACAAATGAAATCAAGAACTTCATATATTCCTGCGGCGAAGCGGGGAATGCAGATATCGTAATCACGGAAATCGGGGGCACGACAGGAGACATCGAATCACAGCCGTTCCTCGAGGCGATACGCCAGATAGGACACGAAGTCGGCCCTGAGAACTGCCTCTTCATCCACGTCGTTCTCGTGCCGTATCTCAAGGCTTCAGGTGAACACAAGTCAAAACCTGCACAGCATTCTGTGAAGGAGCTCATGAGTTCCGGTATCTTTCCCGATATAATCGTTCTCAGAAGCGATGAGCCGATTGAGGAATCAATCAAGGAGAAGGTTGCACTCTTCTGCAACGTCAGACGTGACTGCGTCATAGAGAACAAGACCGTGCCGGTGCTCTATGAGGCCCCGCTGATGCTCCACGAGGAGGGACTCGACACGGCTGCATGCCGCATCCTGCATCTCGAGGACAGGGGAATCGACCTCAGAGAGTGGGAGGAGATGGTTGACAGAATCCACCATGCAGACAGGAAGGTCAGAATCGCGATGGTCGGCAAGTACATGGAGCTCCACGATGCCTATCTCTCCGTAATGGAGGCACTCAGACATGCAGCATGGAATGAGGGGGCAGAGTGCGAAATCGACTGGGTCGACAGCGAAAAGATCAACGATGAAAACGTAGAGAAAAGACTCATGAACGCCGACGGCATCCTCGTGCCGGGAGGCTTCGGCTACAGAGGAGTCGAGGGTAAGATCACAGCTGCGCGCTATGCCCGCGAGAACGGCGTTCCGTTCCTGGGGATATGTCTGGGAATGCAGGTTGCAGTAATCGAATTCGCACGCAATGTCCTCGGTCTTGCCGGAGCAAACTCCTCGGAGTTCGACAGCGAGGGAAAATACAGCGTAATCGATATAATGCCTGACCAGAAAGGTGTGAGAAAAGGCGGGACCATGAGACTCGGAGCATATCCGTGTGCCATCAGGAAAGGAAGTGTACTCGAAGGTCTCTACGGCACATCCCTTATCCAGGAGAGGCACCGCCACAGATATGAATTCAATAATGAATACAGGGAGCTCTTCGAAAAGAACGGAATGTCTGCGGCAGGCACAAGTCCCGACGGCAGACTTGTCGAAGAGGTGGAGATAAAGGACCATCCATTCTATGTAGGAGTCCAGTTCCATCCCGAATTCAAGAGCAGGCCCCAGCGTCCGGAGCCGTGTTTTTCAGGTCTTATCAGAGCTGCAATGGGAAAATGATCAGACGCTGTCCGTTCCGAGCAGGAGTCCGAGAGATTCCCTGACGTAACTCACGCCGAGGAAACGATGGATGCCGTTTGCCGAGTAATAGCAGTACCAGCTGTTCTCGCTCTCCTTGTATCGGACATCCACGGATGTAATGTAACGCGAAGCCCATCCTTCATCGGGAGTCCTCTGAATGACCTTGTTGAAGGTGAAGTTCACGCCGTCACGTGATGTGAGAAGGAGCATGTTCGTCGTGCTCTTTCTCTTTTCCCTGTCATAGGAGAAAGCACACTCGAAGGCCGCAACTCCATCCGAGCACTGGACGATGTGTACGCTGCCTGTTGCAAGATTGCGGTACCTGCTGTCCCCATCTATGTCAAGGACAGGTTCGGGATTGACGCGGTAATCCCTGTCGATGTAATCAGACTCGGCATACATGAGTCTTGCAGTGGCCTTCTGTCCAGTATCGTAGAGCCTCGTTTCACCGGCACCGAAATAGAGACGGTAGGTTCCTCCGGTTTCGATTATCTGCGGCCTCGAGACCCGCACAGGCCCGTCCTTGTACTGGGCACGTGTTATCTTCGTCGAATCAAGAACAAGTTTGGGTTCCGACCATAAGAGGAGGTCGGTGGAGCATGTCACCATGATTCTCGATGTCGCAGTCGAATTGCTGTTCTTCTTGAAGTATGATGTTCTGTCGTGAATCTCATAGAAAAGATAGTATGTGCCCCCCTCACGGAAGATGAACGGCGAATGAGCACGTGCGACGATGAGGTGCTGTCTTTTCCATTCAAGACCTGATGTGGAGGTAAGATGCTCGAGTCCTATCCAGGTATGTGCGAACATATGCCACAAACCGTCCGGAGACTCCTCCGGGAAAAGGTATGCAGGGTCGCAGAGTCTGACGGCTCCCCTCGTGACGATGGGTTCGTCGGAAAAGGAATACCAGTAGGCATTCTCAATCTTATCGAGACTCTGGAACCTCATTACTCTCTCCTCTTGTCCCTTCCCCTGCTGAGGTCATACTTCTCGTTTATCTTCATTGCAATCTTGCGGTAGATGAAGAACGAGAGAACGAGAGAAGCAACCATCGCCACGGCTGAAAGCGTAGAATAAAGGTCATCAGACATTCCGGTATGAGTCTTTGCAAATGCAAGGATGAGTATCATGGCAATGAAAAGCACTGCGATGAGCACCACATTGAGCACAGTCGCAAGTATCATGAAGACGACCGTGTTTATCTTTTTCTTTTCCATCACTGTTTCTCCTTCTTCTTCAATTCCCCTGCAATCATTGAGATTATAAGTAATCCCACAGATATTACAACAGCACTGTCAGCCACATTCCAGGTCGGAAATCTATCAAGGCCGAAGAGCCCGTAAAACTTCACGGAAATGAAATCGACGACTCTGAGGGAGCGGAAAATCCTGTCGATGAGGTTGCCGACACCTCCCCCGAGTATTCCTCCGAGACACCACTTCTGGAAAACAGAGAATTCCCTGTCGGTTCTTTTCGATACAATCATGAATGCAACGAGTATCATGATGGCAAGCGGAAGGCCGACGAAGAATACATACTTGAGAGCAACCGGCACATTTTCACCCAGGGAGAATGCAACGGCATTGTTCCTTACATGTACAATCCAGAGGAAATCGCCGAAGAATGAATACCCTATCGTATCCTCCGGTATGGTCTTTATAATCCAGAGCTTTGTAAGCTGGTCCAGAACAATCACGAAAAACGAAAGAATGAATGGAAGATATCTTTTTCCTTTGTCACTCACAGTCCTGTCTCCGATTCGATGAAGAGCGTCTCGAGTCCGTACTTCTTTTCGCTGAGTCGCT
>CAZKIT010000199.1:0-3227 GCA_964552905.1 uncultured Spirochaetaceae bacterium | reverse complement strand
GCGAGATACCGAATATCGAACCGATGAAGTTGAGGTACTGGACACCTGTCATGTACTCGTAGAGGTCCGGATTGTCGGGAATGTATGCCGTCACGCGCTTTGCGCCGATCGGATCGTCCTTTATATTGACGCCGTTGATGAAGATTTCACCCTTGTCATAGGTCTGGATGCCGACGACACTCTTGATCGTAGTCGTCTTTCCGGCGCCGTTATGGCCGATGAAGCCGTAGATTTCCCCCGGGAGGATATGAAGTGTGAGATCGTCTACGGCCTTCTTGGTGCCGTAGCTCTTTTCGAGGTGTTCTATTCTGAGCATGTGTACTCCTTATAAATGTGCCGTAATTCTTGCACAGCACGGAGGTTTGTTCAATTGAGAAGAGGTAGTGTTAACGGTAAATTAACAGATTTCATCTGCAAGATGCAGAGCGATGAAGAGTTTGTCGAGAGAATGATTGACTGCAGCAAGGTTCTCCCTCTCCCTCCATTCATCTGGCGCGACGACATCGCCCGGCATCAGAAACGCATAGAGTGAAATACCGTAGAACCTGCTTACGGCCTCAAGTCCGGCCATTTCCATTTCAACTGCAATGCAGCCTTCATTCTTCCTCTTCTCTATCTTGAGAGGAGTTTCGCGGTAGAAGGAATCCGTCGTCCAGGTCTTTCCTTCTATGTACGGTATGTGATTACGGCCGAGGAATGACGACACTGCAGAGTGGTTTCTGATACCAACATAGTCCGAAGGCTCGAGATAATGGTAGCTCATTCCTTCGTCACGGTAGGCTGCAGTCGGTACAATGACCTTTCCTTCCGTGAGTGACTTGTCGAGAGAGCCGCATGAACCGAATACGATGTATCTGTCACAACCCGTTATCACACGGGACTCCTCCATCATGAACGATGAGCATGCCGATGACAGATACGACAGGTAGAAGCCAATCGTCTTTCCATTGTAAGGAAAGGCGTAGACGGGAGTGCGGCCGTTGACGTTGGTCATCCCACCGATTTCCCTGCACTCGAACGTGGAGAGAATATGGCTGTGTATCTCATGCGAGAACACGATGATGTTGCAGTCAGTCTTCACTGCGGAAGGAGTGAAGCACATCTCCGGTCTGATTATTCCGTCTCCGCTGTCATAGTCCGTTATCACAAGTGTCTCCCGTTTCTACAAGAAGGAGCTTCCCCTTCTTCACGCTCACGACTGCCTCATCCAGTGCAACCTCATTGCTGACGCCGTACTGGTACGAGGGTTCTATCACGGCGTTCTCAAGATTGTACTCCGCCCCTCTTATGTTCACTCCCACGGCTCTTCCGAAAAGCGCCAGAAGCGAAAAGTACCTGCATCCCTTCCTGACTCTCACCTCCCCGTCAGAGACAAGTCTTATCACGGTGTTTCCGTCGGCTATCATGCCGGTGCATGAGTGAGCATCGAGATAGTCCAGAAGATATATGTTTGCCAGCTCGTGGTCGACTCTTCCTCCCAGTGCGCCGAGAATGAGAAAGTCCCTGAACCCCCGTCTGATTCCCTCCTTCACTCCGGCGTACGAGTCGGTGTCATCCTTCTCTCTCGGCAGGACAACTGTCTCCACTCCGTCAGGCCGTGAATGAGAGTCGAAATCCCCTATGGCAAGATCAGCCTTCACGCCGAGCTTCGCCTCGTGGTAAAGCCCGGAATCGCAGAAGATGAACCAGTCTCCTTCCTCAAGAAGCCTTTTGGCACTTTTGTAGTCACTTATTTCTCCACCGAGTACGATTACACACCTTTTCAAATTAGTTAATACTCCCAACTAATCATGTAATTTATCATATTACAGAAACTTACTCAACTGTGACGCTTTTCGCGAGATTTCTCGGCTTATCGACATCGAGGCCCTTCTGCACAGAGATATAATAGGCAAGAAGCTGCAGCGGTATTATGGCCAGGGACGTTGCAAAGCACGGCATGGTCTTGGGTATGTAAACCGTGAAGTCGACTCTCTCCTCCGTCTCGTAGTTACCCCTTACGGTAAGTGCCATGAGGTATGCGCCTCTGGTCCTGCATTCAACCATGTTCGACATCGTCTTCTCATACAGATCAGGCTGCGTCAGTATTCCGATTACGAGTGTTCCGTCCTCAATGAGGGATATAGTCCCGTGCTTGAGCTCTCCCGAAGCATAGGCCTCGCTGTGGATGTAGCTTACCTCCTTGAGCTTGAGGCTCCCCTCCGCGCTTATCGCGCTGTCGATACCGCGGCCTATGAAGAAGACATCCCTCTTGTTGACACAGCGCGATGCAAACCACTGGATCTTCTCCTTCTGGCCAAGAAGTTCCTCTATCTTTCCAGGCAGGGACATGAGCTCATTGATGTATTCTTTCCCGTTTTCAATCCTTCCGTTCAGGAGAGCAATCTTTATTCCGAGAAGATAGATGACACAGAGCTGTGTCGAGTATGCCTTCGTGGTGGCAACCGCTATCTCGGGACCTGCATGGGTGTAGAGAACCCAGTCGGCTTCCCGGGCGATAGTCGAGCCCAGGACGTTGACGATGGCAAGCGTCTTCTTCCCCGTCTCCTTCGCCTTTCTGAGAGCTGCAAGGGTATCTGCAGTTTCACCCGACTGGCTGATGAGAACGACAAGCTCGTTCTCGTCGAGGACGGGATGACGGTAGCGGAACTCCGAGCTCATCTCGGTGCGTGTTCTCACTCCTGCCGTGCTCTCGAAGAAATACTCTCCGACAATTCCGACATGGTATGAGGAACCGCATGCGACAATGCGCACAGCCGACACTTTTCTCAGGTCCTCGTCACTCATTCCCGACGATGAAAGGTCGATTCTGCCGTCATGTATATATGACGAGAGAGTATCCCTGACGGCTTTGGGTTCCTCATGGATCTCCTTGATCATGAAATGCTCGAATCCGCCCTTCTCCGCCTGGCTCTCCGACCATGTCACATGCTTCATCTCCTTCTTCACCTCGTCACCGTTGAGGTTGAAGAACGTGACTTCGCCTTTTCTGAGCCTTCCCATTTCGAGATTGTCCATGTAGTAGACATCCCTCGTATGCTTGAGGAAAGCCGGAACATCTGATGCGAGGAAGGTTTCCCCGTCGCCAATACCAACAATGAGGGGGCTGTCCTTCCTGGCGATGTATATCTCCCCGGGATACTCTTTGAACATTACGGCAAGGGCATAGCTGCCCCTGACTCTGACCATAGTCTTTGCCAAAGCGTCTATCGGACCGATGTTGTACT
>CAZKIT010000198.1:0-3248 GCA_964552905.1 uncultured Spirochaetaceae bacterium | reverse complement strand
CGCATGACTTCGTCCTATATGTATGACGGTGTGGCATGTTCCAAGCCTGCACTGGCGGGGAATAGATACGGTTCCTATCGTAGTGGTGGCGGTGCTGTCATTCAGAAAGATCAGAACACTCGGAAAAGAAAATTAAAGAGGACAAATTTTTCAATTTCACGATATGTTTAAATACAGTCATGTTAAAGAAATGCTGTCAGAGAACACAGTTCCTTCTCCGAAAGAATTCCAGCACTCCAAGAATAATACTGCAGCCTCATACAGAGAAAATTAAAGAGGACAAAATTTCTGGTTTTCTCTCTCAGATAATTCGTTATCTGAACAACAGTTGTTGCAGTCTGAACGCTGTTTTTCTCCGAAAGAAAATCCGCATTTGGTCGAAATTAAAGAGGACAAAATTTTCATTTTCATAACATGTTCATTTTCTGTTATGAAAAGAAATTATCGTGTAAAGGAGTGCTATCATCTCCGAAACTTTTCCTGAGGCGTATATGTGAAGTCTGAGGAAATTCTGATTGCAACGTGTGTACGTTTTTTCTGGGCTGACTCATTGCAGTCAGCTGTGTGAGTTCTCCCATGCAGTGCGGACGTCTTCAGGGAGGAGATCAGGGGTCATTGCCTTTGCGTTATCTTCACTGCCGTCCCTGATTGATGTTGTGTAGTACCAGCACTTGTACTTCAGCATATCGAGGGTTCTCTCGAGTTCCTCCATTTCATTCTCGACCTTCGCCTTCTGTTTTTCTATGAGTTCGAGACGTTCGGGGTAGGTGGATGAACCTTCACTGCAGAGTTCCATGAAGTGTCTGATATCTCTGATTTCCAGTCCTGACTTCTTCAGGCATTCAATCACTCTCAGTGCTTCGATGTCGCGGGAAGTGAACTTCCTTATTCCTGACTTCCTTCCCAAGGACGGGAAGAGCCCCTCCCTGTCGTAATACCTTATACTCGATATCGAGAGGCCGAACATCTCTGCAACCTGACCTATCGTATATGTCTCCGTTTCTTCCTTCATGATATCTGTTTTCTCTTTTTTTCTTTCACGATATCTTGACCTGAAGTCAGCTTCAGGTTTTATCGTCTCTCCTGTTATACACCCATCGGGGTGATTGATGAAGATGTGGAGGCTGAAAATGAAGAGACCTTATATGATCTGCCACATGATGTCGTCCGTCGACGGACGCATCGACTGTGCGATGACAGAGAAGCTTCCGGGAGATGAAGAATACTATTCGTCTCTCGATTCCCTCTCCTGTCCCACCCGCATCAGCGGGCGGGTGACTGCCGAAATGGAGATGGCTGAAGGAAAATTCGAGAAGAGAAATCCGCCTATTCCTTACGGAAAGGAAGGCTGGTCGAAGAAGTGTGATAGTGACGGCTATGAAGTCATAATCGACACATACGGAACTCTGATTTGGAGAGAAAGCGAAAGGCCGCTTATTATCGTGATGAGCGAGAAAGCGGCTGAAGAGTATCTGTCCTACCTCGACGGCAGGAATATTTCCTGGATTGTCTCCGGTAGGGATAAGGTCGATTTATCAAGAGCCATGGAAATCCTCTTCGGCGTATTCGGAGTCGAAAGGGCTGCCGTTGTCGGAGGCGGCAGGATTAACGCAGGATTCCTGAGGGAAGGACTCCTCGATGAGGTGAGTATCCTTATCGGAGCAGGGATTGACGGTAGGGAAGGAGAGACATCCGTCTTTGACGGGCTCGGAAAGAACAGCTCTGTCGTGCCTCTTTCTCTCAATAGTGTCCGGTCCTTCGAAAGCGGAGCGGTATGGATCCGTTATAGTGTGAACCGATAAAGAAATAGAGAGGATAAGAACATGGCAGAGAAGATCAGACAGACAGCCGGAAGAACGGCACTCGGGGAGTTCGCCCCGGATTTCGCGCATTTCAACGATGACGTTCTCTTCGGAGAGAACTGGAACAATGAAGACATTGACTTGAAGACGAGATGTATCATCACTGTTGTCACACTCGTAGCACAGGGAATTACCGATTCATCTCTCAGGTACCATCTTGAGAATGCAAGGAATAACGGGGTGACGGAGAAGGAGATTGCCGCCGTTCTCACACATACCGCGTTCTACGCGGGATGGCCGAAGGCATGGGCGGCATTCAATCAGGCTAAGGAGGTGTGGAATGGAAACGAAAACGCTCAGTAACGGTGTGAAGATTCCGTCCCTTGCTCTCGGAACGTGGCTTGTTGACGACAGCGATGTGACAGGGGTCGTGAAGGAAGCTGTGAGAATCGGCTACCGACATGTCGACACTGCACAGGCCTACGGCAACGAACGCGGAGTCGGCGTGGGAATAAGAACATGCGGAGTTGAGAGGGCTAAACTCTTTGTCACGAGCAAGATTGCCGCGGAATACAAGACGTACAGGGAGGCAAGTGAGAGTATAGAGAGGAGCCTCTTTGTAACGGGACTCGATTACATCGACCTGATGCTGATTCACAGCCCGCAGCCGTGGAAGGAGGTCAACCAGTCCACTGACCGCTATACGGAGGGCAACAGGGAAGTCTGGAGAGCGCTCGAAGATGCGTACAGGGACGGAAAGGTGAGGGCAATCGGGGTGTCGAACTTCAACGAAGGAGATATCGGGAACATATGGGAAACGGCATCGGTGAAACCGATGGTGAACCAGGTTCTCTGCCATATATCCAATACTCCTCTTTCTCTCATAGGGTACTGTCAGAAGAAAGGGATGGTCGTGGAAGCATATTCTCCTGTAGCTCACGGGGAGGCTATGAAGAATCCCGTCATCCGTGATATTGCATCGTCCTACGATGTGACGGTTCCTCAGCTCTGCATACGCTACTGCCTCTGCCTCGGTCTTGTCGCACTTCCGAAGACAGTGAACCCCGTCCACATGAAAGCGAATGCCGACGTTGACTTTTCCATCAGTGCCGAGGATATGGAAAGGCTGAAGAGTATCGAGAGGATAAAGGACTACGGAGAAGCTTCCTTCTTTCCTGTCTTCGGCGGCCGTCTCTGACGGGAATCATCATTCGTTTTACGGGCACTCTGTAATGATAATCACAGCCATCATGCAGAGTGCTCTTTTTCTATTTCTTTAAGTAGTAAGGTGATAAACACTTTATGCTTGATGTCTCAGGCCGTCCTTTATCTTCTCTTCCACATCAACTTGTGTCGTCTTTATCCTTATAAGCCCCAGATTGGCCGACTTCAGGATTCTGTCCTTCTTGTAAGGATAGGACTTACTGCCGTTATTGAATGTGATGA
>CAZKIT010000197.1:0-3259 GCA_964552905.1 uncultured Spirochaetaceae bacterium | reverse complement strand
GAACGGCTGTTCTGTCCGTCATGTCCGCGTCCGCAGGCTCTGCCCTTGCTGGATGCGCCGCGACCGACGATAGTCTTTGCCTTTGTTGCGCCATATGGCTTAATGATCTCTGCCATAGTTAAATCTCCTCAACCTTTACAAGGTGTTCGACTGTGCGGACCATGCCACGGTTAACAGGATTATCTTCGCGTACGACTGAGGAATTGATCTTGCCCAGTCCGAGAGCCTTTACAGTCTTTCTCTGGACAGGAAGTGTTCCTGCTACGCCCTTTACAAGTGTAATCTTAATCTGTGCCATGATTAACCCCACATTTCCTTAAGAGTCTTACCTCTGTTCTTTGCAACATCTGCAGCATTGTAGATGTGCTCGAAAGCATCGAAGGTAGCCTTTACAGTGTTGATACCATTTCTTGAGCCGAGAGACTTGGAAATGATGTCCTTGATGCCTGCGGCGTCACATACGAGACGGACTGCACCACCTGCGATGACACCTGTTCCGGGAACAGCCGGCTTCAGGAGAACGGAAGCGCTCTTGAAGTTGCCCACGATGTCGTGAGGAATGGTTGTGCCCTTTACAGGAACCTTGATGATGGAAGCCTTTGCCTTGTCAGTTGCCTTTCTGATGGCATCCGTGACGTCGTTGGCCTTTCCGAAGCCGTAGCCTACTCTGCCGTCACCGTAACCGACAACAACGAGTGCAGCGAATGAAAATCTCTTTCCACCCTTTACAACCTTTGTTACACGGTTAAGCTTGACAAGCTTCTCTACGTAGCCTTCCGGCTGCTTGTTTTCTTTTTCTCTTGATCTTTCCATACAGTAACCCCTTAGAACTCCAGTCCGGCCTTTCTAGCGCCGTCTGCGATGCTCTTGACGATGCCGTGGTAGAGATAGCCGTTTCTGTCGAAGACAACTGTCTTGATACCCTTCTCGAGACATCTCTTTCCGACAGCCTCACCAAGCTTCTCTGCATCAGCGACTGTGTTTCTGAGAGTCTTGAATTCTGCCTCAAGAGTAGAAGCGGAAGCCAGTGTATGACCGACTGTGTCGTCGATGACCTGCACATACATGTGGAGGTTACTTCTCGATACAGTCATTCTCGGTCTGAGAGCAGTACCGGAGATAGACTTTCTGATGTGTGTCTTTCTTCTGGCATGTTTTCTTGCTTTATCGATCATTCTGTTCATACTAAGCCACCTTATTTCTTACCACCGGACTTACCGACCTTGCGGCGGATATTCTCGGTTTCGTACTTGATGCCCTTGCCCTTGTAAGGCTCCGGACCTCTGAGGGATCTGATTTCAGCTGCAATCTGGCCGACTCTCTCCTTGCTGATACCAGCAATAACGAGCTTGTTTCCGCCGTCAACTGTAATCGTCACATCCTGTGGAATCATGAATTCAATCTGTGTTGAGTAGCCGAGTGAAAGAGTGACGAAACCCTTGCCTGCCTCAGCCTTGAAACCGACACCGTTGATGAGAAGAGTCTTGCTGTAGCCCTGGCTGACACCGACGATCATGTTGTGGATGAGCTGGCGGTAGAGACCGTGATAGCCCTTGACTTCCTTCTCGTCGTTGCATCTTGTCAGAACAACCTCATTGCCCTTGACCTCGACTGTGATTTCAGGTCTGACTGCCTGGCTGAGAGTTCCCTTGGCACCCTTGACTGTGACGACGCCGTCAGCAACTGTAACTGTAACACCCTGCGGGATTGCAACTGGTAATTTACCGATTCTAGACATTCTCTATCCTCCTATTACCAGATTGTGCAGAGCACTTCGCCGCCGACACGTGCTTCCTTGGCCTTCTTGCCTGTGATGACACCTGTCGATGATGATACAACTACTACGCCGATGCCGTTGTAGACACTCGGGATATCCTTATAGCCGCAGTAAACACGGCGACCAGGAGTAGATACACGATTGATACCGTGGATAACCGGAGTCTGGTCATCTTCATACTTGAGGAAAACCCTGATGAATGTGACGTCGTCCTTCGTTACCTTCTTGAAATTCTTGATGAATCCTTCGTTCTTAAGAATCTTGATAATCTGGAGCTTAAGATTGGAAGCTGATACATCTACTTTCTCATGCTTTGCCTGACTAGCGTTTCTGATCTTAGTCAGCATATCTGCAATTGGATCACTAACTGCCATTTTCTTATCTCCTACCAGCTTGACTTTGTTACGCCAGGAATCTGGCCTTCGCTTGCGAGCTTTCTAAAGCAGCATCTGCACATATCGAACTGGCGCATATAGCCCCTCGGACGACCGCAGATTCTGCAGCGGTTATAACTTCTTGTCGAGAACTTGGGTTCTCTGTTGCACTTTACAATCAAAGACTTTTTAGCCATAGGGGCACTCCTTACTTTGCAAACGGCATGCCGAGATACTTGAGAAGAGCAAAGCCCTGCTCATCGTTGGCAGCTGTAGTGACGATAGCCACGTTGAGGCCGCTGACTCTCTCGATCTTGTCGAAGTCGATTTCAGGGAAAATAATCTGCTCGGTGATACCGAGGGAATAGTTTCCGTGACCGTCAAATGCATTGGGATTGACGCCCTTGAAGTCCTTGACACGCGGAAGTGCGATGCAGATGAGTCTCTCGAGGAAATACCACATGTTGTCGCCGCGGAGTGTGACCATGGCGCCGATTTCCTGACCCTCTCTAACCTTGAAGTTAGCAATGGACTTTCTGGCCTTTGTCTTTACGACATGCTGACCGGTAATCTGTTCAAGTTCCTTTACAGCAGCATCGAGGAGCTTCTTGTTCGTTGTTGCCTCGCCGACACCAACAGATACAGTAATCTTCTCGAGTTTAGGAATCTGCATCGGAGTCTTGAATGAAAATTCCTTCTGCAGAGCAGGAACAACCTCGTTAATGTACTTTGTCTTGAAATTTGGTACAAACTTCTCAGCCATCAGAGTGCCTCTCCTGTCTTCTTGGCATAACGAACTTTCTTTCCGTTTTCCATCTTGTATCCGACCTTGCTGACGCCGCCCTTTGAAACAAGTGCAACGTTTGAAACTGCGATCGGAGCCTCAACTTCCATGATGCCGCCCTTATCCTGAGCATTTTTCTTCTTCATGGTCTTCTGAACCATGTTGGCACCCTGGACGATGACCCTTTCGTTTACCGGGTCAACCTTGACAATCTTACCGGTAAGACCCTTGTCCTTACCGGATAAGATTTTGACTGTGTCATCTTTCTTCAGTCTCATTTTCTTCTCCTACAACACTTCCGGAGCGAGCGAGACAATCTTCATG
>CAZKIT010000196.1:0-3293 GCA_964552905.1 uncultured Spirochaetaceae bacterium | reverse complement strand
GACTTATATGCTCACTGAAGAGAAGATTTAAGAGTGGACAGAACCATGAAAATGAAAAGCCGCCCGGTATGTATTGCCGAGTACGGCTCCGACTATCTGGTGAAGAAGAAGGTTGAAGAGGGAAAACTCTATAGGGTAGGGAAGGCTCTCTATTCGGAAAGCCGTTACGTCCCCGAACTTGCTGTTATTGCTTATAAGTATCCTAAGGCTGTTGTGACTATGGAAACCGCGTTCTACATTCATGGTCTGACCGATTTGATTCCGGACATCTACGATTTTGCAACAGATAGGGACGGGGCGAAGATACGTTCTTCCCGGGTCAGACAGTATTTCGTTCCGTCACTTCTCTTTGATAAGGGCTCAGAGTCTGTAGACTATAACGGCTACACTATAAGAATCTACAGTCGTGAGAGGATGCTTGTCGAACTTCTCAGATACAAGAACAAGCTTCCTTACGATTACTATAAAGGTGTTCTCAGAGAATATCGGAAAATTATCGATAAACTGGACCTGGAGGCACTGGATGAATGTATCCAGTGTGCTCCGAGGTGCAATAGAATAAGGGAGATGCTGCAGGCGGAGGTGCTCTAATGGCCAATCTTGAAGAACTTGCCTCGATTATCAGGAATGACGGATATTACGGTTTCAACACCGAAGCAAGGGTATGTCAGGATATTGTGCTCAAAGCATATCACTGAGCAGTCTGAGAAATAATGTCACTATCAAAGGCGGCGTTGTCATGCGTGGTCTGTCGGGAAGTGCAAGACGTGCTACACAGGACATGGACCTTGATTTCATAAGGTATTCTCTGTCCGACGAGTCAATCCGGAATTTTATAGTGAAGCTGAACTGCATTGACGGAATAACAATCCGCATCGATGGGGAAATTACCCCACTGTCTCAGCAGGAATACAACGGCAAGAGAGTCTTTGTCGTGATAGAAGATGACACTGGCCATTCGTTTCGGAGCAAAATCGACCTTGGTGTTCATAACTAGATGTCAATAGAACAGGATGAGTATTGCTTTGATGTCTGTCTCGATGATGTGGGGCAATTCTGCTGGTCAACTCAAAGGAGCAGATTTTCACTGAGAAGCTGAAATCTCTTCTTCGTTTTGGCCCTCTGACAACACGGTATAAAGACATATATAACCTTTATTACCTCAGTAAGCGGCTAGATGGTTCACGGTTGGTTGAGTGCCTGCGCACTTACATCTTCAACGATTCTCTGATGAGAGAAAAAGACATTCCTGCGGTTCTGAAACGGTTGCAAAGGACATTCTCTGACCCCCTTTTTCTAAGAAATATCGAGAGAGCCTCCCGTATCAACTGGCTTGGCATAAAGGTAACTGATGCATTTGATGGTATAACCTCTTTTCTTGAGAATCTTTAGGCCAGACGCTCAAACATTGGGGAATGAAGAAAACTGTAATTGCGGGTTTCAATCGGGGATAACAGGATTTTTCATTCATTTGCTGGTGGTATTCCGGCGTTAAGTAATTGTTTATGATTCAAGAAATTTCTGTGCAGTGATATCTTCTGTGATCTTCATCTTTGCCTTGATATCCATCTGTGATGGATGATAGAATATTACCGCAATTACATTAGACTGAAAGGAGGCTGTACAATATGGGAAGATTCCTCAATCCTGACAACAGGGCATTCATGTCCGCATACAATACGGAAATCTATGTGGATAAGAGCGGACTGATCGGGTACACGAACAGTGTGCTGAACACCAAGAAGGCCTTTATCTGCAACAGCCGTCCGCGCCGCTTCGGTAAGACTACGACTGCAGATATGCTTGCAGCCTACTATTCCCTCGGCTGCGACTCCGAAGCCGTATTCTCCTCCCTTCAGATAGGCAGTAATCCTTCTTTCAGAACACACCTCAACAGATATGACGTCATCCGTTTTGATGTCCAGGAATGCATATCATCCGCAGGAAGTGTAAAGAAAGTTGTTTCATTTATAAGCGACAGGATTATAGGGGAGTTCAATGAATACTATCCCGGCGTTCTCTCATCATCTCCACTGACTCTCAAGGATGCCCTGGGTGAAATCAACAAGAAAACGGGAAAGACATTCATTTTCATAATCGACGAATGGGACGTGCTTATCAGGGATGACAGGGATGCGGAGACGCAGAGTGCATACATAGAATTCCTTCGAGGGCTCTTCAAAGGCACGGAATCTTCCGAGTACATCACTCTTGCATATCTTACGGGTATTCTTCCGATTGTGAGGGAAAAGACGCAGTCGGCACTCAACAACTTCTGGGAATACACCATGCTGGAACCGGGACCTTTTGCCCCGTATTTCGGTTTTACCGAGGACGAAGTACAGGACCTCTGTGAAAAATACGGCAGGAATTTCTGCGAGGTGAGGAGATGGTATGACGGTTATTTCCTGGATGGTCTCCATGTTTATAACCCGATGGCTGTAGTCAGCGTGATGGAGAGCGGAAAGTACAGAAGCTACTGGTCACAGACTGCTTCATACGAAACCGTTGTTCCTCTTATCGGAATGGACTATGACGGCTTGCGGGTAGCCATAATCGAAATGCTTTCGGGAACGGATGTCGAAATCAGAACCGCGAAGTTCAAGAACAATCCAGCGAAAATCAACAGCAGAGATGATGTCATAACCTATCTCATTCACCTGGGGTATATTGCCTACAGGGAAGAGACGCATACGGCATTCATTCCCAATGAGGAAATAAGGGAAGAGATGAATAATGCGGTCGAAGACAGCCAGTGGGATGAGTTCTCTGTGTTCATGAATGAGTCTGATTCTCTTCTCGATGCAACACTCAGGGAGGACGGCGATGCTGTTGCCTCTGCCATCGAGAAGGTTCACAGCACATTCACATCAATCATCCAGTACAATGACGAGAATTCACTGGCAAGCGTTCTGACTATTGCCTACCTTTATTCGATGCGTTTCTACTTCATCCCGAAAAGAGAAATGCCTTCCGGAAAGGGGTATGCAGACTTTGTCTATCTTCCCCGTCTGAGGCATGTTGCCGAGTATCCGGCACTTGTCGTCGAACTCAAATGGGACAAGAGCAAGGAAAGTGCCATAGAGCAGATCAAGGAAAGAAAGTACACCGAGAGTGTAAAGGAGTACACGGGTAATATTCTTCTTGTAGGTATCAACTACGATAAGGAGAGCAAGATTCACGAGTGCACAATCGAGAGAGTCGGAAAGTAGCGTTCCTGTTGTGTTTTGCCCTTTGCTTCGGGTAAAGATAACGGCCGGTTTTCCCGGCCGCTATTGTTTATTTGTTTTCCT
>CAZKIT010000195.1:0-3351 GCA_964552905.1 uncultured Spirochaetaceae bacterium | reverse complement strand
CTAACGAATCTTGAATTGCCGGTAATTTCGAGTCTGTCCCAGTTCAAGAAAGCATTGTAGACAGTGTCTTTACCGTTATCGTCTCTCACAGTGACCGTATAAGTATCGTCTTCTGTACCTTTGACCCAACCCGTGGCATACTCATACAACACGATGCTGGCAGAATCACGATCAATAATAAGGTACCAGGCCAGATAACTGTCTGTGACTGCACTATTTGAGAAACTACCCGTCTGGGTGGATGTTCTCAGATAGGGAACATCCGTATAATCGTCGAAGTCATCAACATAATATCTCTTTTCCCATACTCCTGTTCCTGCCCACATGAGACCTGCTGAAAGCACGAGTAAAACGAACAAGGCAAAAAACTTCTTCACCGGCATAATTCCCTCCCCGCCTGATACATGTACGAACCAATTATAAACCGGATACAGCACCCGGCGATATCTTTTTAATCCCGTCATGGACAAGGAGGCAGGAAAAACGAACATCTGCATGATGGAAGGAAATACTGCAGCATTATCTCTGTCGGAAGTTATAGTCTGCTGCAGGTAGACAGAGTGCTGCCGGACTATCTATACAGGGAGACACTGTCTCCCTGCCTTCACTTATCCTTCGGAACACCGGTAAGGCCCATAATAGCCATGACCAGGGCAAGAAGAGAAAGGATTATGAGGGAACTTGTCCAGTTTGAGGAAGAATCGTAGATCATGCCGAAGCCCGTGGGACCGAAGGAGGCAAGGAGGTAGCCTATGCACTGGCCGAAAGATACGATTCTTGCCGTATCCTTTCCGTTCTTTCCATAGAGAGAGCAGAGTGTTATCGCCATGCTGAATGTGCTTCCGAGAGACAGTCCCGTGATTACCGTTCCCGCAATAAGGAGAGGCGTACTCTTTCCGACGAGGCACAGGATTATTCCCGGTGCAAAGAGGAATGCAAGGGAGGAGGAGAGAATGCGGGCATTCTTCCTCGTCGTGACATTCGGAACGATATAGGCGGGGATGAGCGACGAGAGCTGCATCACCGTTATGAGTATTCCGCTGTTGAAGGAGAAATCATAGAGTGAGGTCGCCATCGACGGGAACCAGGTGAGCATCGTGAAGAATATGAGGGACTGGAGGCCCATGTAGACTGCGATTGAAACATTGCGTCTCGTGAATAACGGACTCTTCTCCCCCTTCTCCTCTTTCTTCTTTCCGCTTTCCGTCAGACCGTGCATATATACTGTTGAAAGCAGGCATGCCAGAAGCGGGAAGACAAAGAAGGAAAGGAGTGCCCCGTTCCAGCTCGAGAGTGCGAGGCTTATCGGCTGGATGACGGCTGCAGTCGTCGCGGAGGCTATCGTCAGTGACGATGAGTAGACTCCCGTAAGCTTTCCGCTCTTACGGGGGAAGTACTCCTTGAAGAATGCGGGGACAAGGACGTTCAGGCACCCCGTTCCGCCTCCGATGAGAGCTGTCCCGAGAAAGAGAGTCCATACCTCTCCTGCCGACCTCAGGAGTATTCCGAGGAGGACTACGAAGAGGGATGACGGAATCATTCGTCTGATTCCGAATCTTCCGGAGAGCATCACGGCAAAGGGAGCCGTAACGGCAAAAAGAAGGAGAGGAAGGGTCGTCAGGAGCCCTGCGAGCGCCGCATTGAGGTTCATGCCGGCTCTGATCTCACTCATCAGCGGGCCTACACAGCCCATGGGACCGCGCATGCTGAATGCCGAAAGAAGTATCACAAGAAGTAAGAGAAGGGAGAGAGCCTTCTCTTCCCTTCCGTTTCCGTTTTCATTCATCGTCTGTCTGTTCTCCGTCTCACGAAAAAGGTGTATTCATCCGGAATCATGAAAAGTTTCTGGGAAAGTACCGCCTTATGATTCCTGTCGTAGAGAATGTCATCGAACATGAAGAGATTCTCCCTGTTCATCGTCATTCCCATGAGATCAGTGACGGGCTCACGCGGCGTCACAACACGGATCGAGCCTTCGACTGCATATTCCTCGCTCGTTATCAGACGTGTATAGAACGAGGCAATCTCGTCCTCGTTTATCGCAATCCTGTTCTTCTGGAGAAGGATGTACGGTATGAGGATGAGCGAACAGCCTATCCTCTTCTCCCCCGCATAGAAGGTCTGTGTAAGGAAAACGAGGATGTTGGAGGAATCGAGGCCGAAGAGCTCTCTGTTCTTGTCGCTTATGTTTCGGAAGGAGTACTGCGTCTCGATTCTGTCGACCGTGTGGATGGCGTTCGTCACCATCGGGTTCGTTATGGTCTCCAGACTGTCCTTTCCGTGAGCATAGGGAAGCTGGACGAATGTCCCCTTCCCCTTTATGTTCATCACATAGCCGTCTTCATGAAGAAGAAGCAGTGCCTGCCTGAGAGTATTTCGGCTGACCCCGAATTCCTTTGAGAGGTCATTCTCTCCCGGAAGCTGTCCTCCCGGAGTGTAGACCCCGTCCTGTATCCTCCTGAGGAGTACATCATATACGGAAACATATCTCGGGTAAGTCGATTTCTTCTCTGCCATTATTCTGCTTTATCCTTTCTTTTCCCTCAATATTAGCTTTTTCATGGCAAGAACGGCAACTTCGATTGCTCTGGGTTCATATGAAATCGGATATTTGCTCTTCACGTCGTCATCCTTTCTGAAGTTGGTCGCGCAGACCATGACGCCGCCCGATTTTGCCCCCATTGCCGCAGATGCAAGATATAAGGGAGATGCCTCCATCTCCGTTGCGATCGCACCCATCTGAAGGTAACCCTTCCATTTTCCTGCAAGTTCGTAGCCGTTGGGCTTGCTCTCGGCTTCGTACTGCGTGTAGAAGCCGTCACGGGTGATGACGGTACCGACCTTCACGGGGTATCCCATTTCATTTCCTGCTTCTCTGAGGGCATCGAAGACATCGATGTCCGGCACTGCCGGATACTCGATCGGAGCGTAGTGCAGTCCTGTTCCCTCCATTCTCACGCAGGATGAGGGAATGACGACATCGCCGCAGCCTGTCTTGTCCGAGCATGAGGCACAGGAGCCGACGCGGATGAAGGTTCTGGCTCCGAGACGGAAGAGCTCCTCAAGACATATGCATGTCGAGGGGCCGCCCATTCCCGTACTTGTGACCAGGACTCTCTCCCCCTCAAGATAACCCGACCATGTCTCGTGTTCCCTGTTGACCCTCACGAACTGGGGGTTATCGAGATAGCGTGCGATACGCTCTACTCTCTGCGGGCTTCCCGGCAGGAACACGTACTTTGCTATGTCATCTTCTGTAAGATTGGTGTGAAGCATCATCTTCTTTTCCACTGTTTTGTCCTCCTTCAATCGACAAGCTTACCCAGTGCCTCCGGCCCGTGTGCACGGCGT
>CAZKIT010000194.1:0-3351 GCA_964552905.1 uncultured Spirochaetaceae bacterium | reverse complement strand
TTGCACGCGTTGCGTACCTCAAGTTCGAATTCACGCGTGAAAACCAGAACGGAAGGAAACTCATAGACGCTGTGGAAGCCCTCCTCGAAACAGAGGAGGCGAGAAAGGCCGAAGCGGGACACTATGACAATCTCTTCATGAATGCCCTTGTTTCATCTCCCCGCTTTGCCGCAATGACGATTCTCGATTACACCACGGTCATGGAGAACGAGAGCCAGACGCAGTACGCATCCGTAACCTTGAAGGACGAAAACGGGAAGAACTATGTTTTCTACCGTGGAACGGACAGTTCCATCCTCGGTCTCAAGGAAGATTTCAACATGTCCTTCATGACTGTGATTCCGGGGCAGATAAGAGCTCTTGAATACCTCAAAGAGGCTATGGAGAAGTATGACGGCTCCTTCATACTCGGCGGTCACAGCAAGGGCGGGAACTTCTCCGTCTATGCTTCCTCGTTTCTCGATGAGAAGAGCCAGGAGAGAATAGAGAGCGTCTACAACTACGACGGTCCGGGATTCGAGGAGAGCGTCATCGAAACCGATGGATACCGGAGAATATGTCCCCGTGTCTCCTCCTATATTCCCCAGACTTCCATTGTCGGGATGATGCTCGAGCATGAGGAGAAGTACACGACAGTGCACAGTTCGGGCTCCGGGGTGGGACAGCACAATATCTACTCATGGGACGTGAAGGGAAAGAGCTTCATCCGGGCCGAAGGCATCGACAGCAGCTCACGCTTCATCGACGGCACCCTCAAGTCCTGGCTGAGAAACCTCGACAGGGAGAAGAGAGGAGAGTTCATCGACGCAGTCTACACCGTCATCGAGAAGAGCGGTATCGACAGCATGAAGGAACTCAGGGACAGGTGGCTCACCTCCGGTATAAAGATAATCAAGGAGTTCAGGGAACTTCCGCCGGAGACGAGAAAGGTCATGAAGGAAGCAATGGGAGTTCTCTTCCGCAGCTCGAAGGAAAGCCTCAAGGACCTCAGAAAGTAGAGAAGTACTCCTGAATCATATCTCGCTCGGATGTGTGCGTAAGGGCAAGCTGCAAAAGGATTCTCGCCTTCGTCGGCGCGAGATTGTCGCCGATTATGACGTTGGGGAACGCATCGAACTTGTCATCGGGAACTATTATCCCGTTACCTATCCTGCTTGTTCTGACAACTGGTATCGACAACTTTCCGACCGCCTCGTTGAAGGCGTTGGAGTAGTTGCCGTTACCGGCACCTACGAGCACGAGACCGTCTGCTCTCTCCGCACTTGCCTTCAGTATTACAGGGTCGGCATCAACGTAGAAGAAGACTATTTCGACCTTCGGCAGCGTCGTCAGCCTGTCGACGAAGAAGGGAGAAGCTGTCGTATGGGGACGCATCGACTGGTTGTAGAAGAGAATCTCGTTGTCGATGATGTAGCCCATCATGCCGAAATCCCTCCCCCCGAATGCCGTTACCGATGTCGTCGAAAGCTTCTGGAAATCCCTCGCTCCGTATATGCTGTCGGAGAAGACGCACATGACGCCCTTTCCCCTTGCCTTCTCGGAGGATGCGACTGCCACTGCCTGATAGAGATTCATCGGACCGTCCGCACTTGTTGCGGTGCTCGGTCTCATGGCTCCGGTCACGACGATGGGCTTGTCTGTATGACATGTAAGGTGGAGAAAGTATGCCGTCTCCTCCATGGTATCCGTACCGTGCGTTATCACGAAGCCGTCGACAGTGGGGTCCTGGCTGAGGGTATTGATCTGGCGGGTAAGTTCGAGCCAGTCGGAGAAAGTGATATCATCGGAATTGACGTTGACTATCTGGATTTCCCTGAGGTCAGCAAGATCTCCAAGCCCGTCAATCGAGGACGCAATGCTCTCGATCGAGAGCTGCCCCGGCATGTAGTTCGTCTGACTGCCCTTCTTTCCCTTACCGGCAATGGTACCGCCAGTTGCAAGCACAACGACTGTCTTCTTACGCTTCATTTCTCTTCCTCTTCTCTATCTCGCTTCTGTATACTTCTTCTATTCTATCAGCAAAACGGAGAGATGAGAATTCATGTGCAGTCTTCTCCGCATTCATCCTGATGGAAGAGGTGTCAGAGAGGGAGAGATAATCTTCAAGGTGCAACCGGAAATCCTCTTCGCTCGTGTACATCCAGCCGTTGACGCCGTTCTCGACAACGCCGTCGAGGCACTCGTCCTTCCTCACGAGGAGCGGAAGCGAGGAGGAGAGGGCCTCGATGTATGTCAGTCCCTGCGTCTCCGAAAGGGACGCGTTGATAAAGATATCCGCACTTCTGTACCATCTGTAGACTTCTTCCGGCTTCACCATACCGACAAAGATTACCTTCGGCGCCTCAAGCCCCAGCTTCTCCGATTCCTTTTCAAGCTCGGTTCTGTACGGACCGTCTCCGACTATCACGAAGGATATATCATCCCTTTCGATATGGGAGATATACTCGAGGAGCTCAGTGATGTTCTTCTCCTTTCCCAGTCTCCCGACATAGAGAAGCATTCTCCTCTCCCCTATATTCACGCTCTCCCTGATTCTTCTCCTCTCTTCATCGGAGAAAGGCTTCTCGAAGGACGTGAGCTTGATGCCCGTCGGAACAACAATGACAGGGCATGAAACGGGATAGGACTCGAGTAGTCTTTTCACCTTTCCTGTCGGTGCTATGAAGAGGTCGCAGCGCTTCGAGCAGAAGCGGAAGATTGAGCGCACGATCTTCACGCCCAGACTTCTGAAGAGGGGAAGAACATAGCCGACGTAATCTTCATATACCGTGTGGCATGTATGGACAAGAGGGACATTGCACTTACGGGCAATATGACGCGCGAGGAAGAATGACGAGAACTCACACTGCGAGTGGATGATGTCGGGTCTCCAGGCGATTATCCCGGAAAGAATCCTACCGCCCCTGCGGCACCTTATCCTTGCCTTGCGGTAAATCCATTCGGCACTGACGGAACCCACCATGTACGAGTGTCCCTTAATCTCGTTTTTCATAGAGGAAGAGAGAGTGAGGAATCTCACTTCGTGTCCCCTCTTCTCAAGTTCATCTCTCAGGTTGACTATCGAGGTGACGACACCGTTGACGGCATCGGTGTTCCAGTCGGAGGTTATGAGTATCTTCAATGCTATCTCCTTCGAAGGAACAGATGTCTACTATTCCTTTCTTATCCAAAGTGCCGTGAATGACATCACCGCTGAAAGGACCATCATTATAACAACGGTACCGGTCCATGAGGAAGAGATATCGTAGACGGCCCCGAAGAGCGTGGGGCCGAAGGCGGCAAGAAGGTAGCCGAGACACTGGCCGAATGAAACCATGCGGGCAGTGTCGCCTCCGTTCTTTCCGTATACGG
>CAZKIT010000193.1:0-3394 GCA_964552905.1 uncultured Spirochaetaceae bacterium | reverse complement strand
GTGATGCCGAATGCGGCGATGAACGGTCCGAAAATGAGATAGACGATGTCAATCCAGTTGTGGATGATATGAGCGGATTTCTTCATAGCGTAAGCATGATACAGCCTTTGTCTCTTTTAATACAGTTTGAAGCCTGAAGAAGATTGCAAAATCACAAATGTGTTCTCATTCTGCACTCTTTTCTGCATTCACTCTCTGCAAACAAAATTCAAGGGGGGAAAACTATTTACAAATAGCCTTCATTCAAAAACTTATGAAGAATATGTCCCTCGCTTCGACCATCCCTCACGAATGATATCTCATAGAGGAAATGATGAAACGCTGAATGATTGCACTCCAGGTGGTGAGAGATAATCCTCTGCTGAAGCATCTTCAGAAAATGATCAGAAAACGTCCCGTCATCATCAGATGCTGTCTCCAGACATACTTTACGGCAACAAAAATGCCACGACCGAAGCCGTGGCATGAGTTTTCTTCTCTTATCAGATTAGAAAGCAACCTTAACAGCAGCTGTAACCTTTCCGAGCTTTGTATCCTTATCAAAATAGTTTGTAACAACATTATTGGATACCTTAGCCGGAGCATAAGCGAGAGATACTGTAGCGCCGTTGATGAGCTTTGTAGATTCGATAGATGCAGAAGCATAGATGGAAGAAGAATTGTCTGTGCCGAATACAGTTGCAAAGTTGACAGCAGCCTTAGCTGTGAACATATCATGCTTGTATGCTACGTTAGCACCAGCAGAGAGCTTCTTGCCCATGATTCCATAGGAAGCATTAGCACCGATTGTGAATGCATCGATTGTGCAGGAAGCTTCGAGAGCAGGAACGAATTCCTGAGCTGTGTAGTAAGCACCGTCAGCCTGCTGATTGAGGATATCCTGTCCTTCGAATGATCCCTTGACTGTAACCGTTACGTCTCCCTCGAGTGTATATGAAGCAGCGAGCTTAGCATCAAGGTTGTTCTTCTCGAACTTATCAACTGTATAGTAGTAAACATCCAATGATACAAAGTCATACTTAGCAGCAAGAGCAGCTTCAAGACCGATAGCTTCTTCGCCGATATAAGCAAGGAAATCTGTTCCGAACGAAGCAGAGAACTTGTCATTTTCATAAGAACCCTTCAGGTTAGCTGCAACACCCTTATATTCATCTGTAATCTTTGTGCCTGCTGCTACCGAGAACTTGACGCCATCAGCAACTGCGAAGTCATCGAGACCTGCATAAGCGAGAACGTTGTATGTTTTAGCCTCTGAGTTTCCGTTGAAACCGATTCCGCCACTAACAGCGAACTTCTCTGCTGCAACCTTATATGTGAAACCGGGGACGCCAGAGAATTTCGGGAGAACATCAAGCTTGTCGCCATCACTATTGATTGAATAATAAGACTTAGCATAGTCAGCAGATTCACCAGCACTGAGGATACCGATTGTCAGGAAATCCTTGTAAAGGATGTTAGCCTTGCTGATCTTGAGTGTTGAAATAGTTGCTGCCTTAAGATCACCTTTTGCTGTATACTTGGTTTCCTTGAACTCAACCTTGAATGTACCTGCAATCTCTGCTCTGAGGTCACCCTCGCCAGCGCTTGCGCCGTCACCAGAACCAAGCTCAAAACCGAACTTCAGAGTTGTTGTAGTGCCGTTTCCGAATCCATAATCCTTTGTATCCAGGTCGTAACCCAGTGAAAGAGTTGCATCTCCTGTGAAGCTTACAGCAAAAACTGAACTTACAAGAAGAGCAGCAACGAGTGCGATAGAAAGAATCTTTTTCATTATTTCCTCCATTGAAAATTCGGGGACACACCTCAAGGCATGTCTTACCCTTTATTCCGTTATACATTTTGGATTGTACCTAACGATACATTACCTGTCAAGTTAAAATAAATAAGATATCAAAGGTTACACTTTCTAAGAGTTTTTTCGTAATTTTTATATTTTTCTTATATAAACTTCGGCTTTTTTGTCGACATTTTCCGCAAAAATGTTATTGTATAAACATTGTATATTGTCTGAATATATGCAGAAAAGTCTCATTCCTCATCGTTTTCCGTGTCGTTCACCGGAACATTCGGCGGGATTTCGTAGACCCTGGGCTTCTTTTTCTTCCTCAGATGCTCTATCTCCTGAATCTTCAGTGTGGACAGTACTATGGTTCTTCTCTCCGTACTGTATCTGACCTTCTCCTCGCGCGATAAATATATAAATAAGGTAAGAAGCATGATAAACGGAAGTGTCGAGAAGACGGGATTACCATCCCCTTCTGCCTTTTGAGAGAGATATGAGAAGATGACCGATGACAGGAGAAGAAAATCACTGAGATAGTTCTTCCTGGTTCTGAAAATCAGCTCGGAAAGTGCCGTGAGGATGACACAAAGCGCCGTAAAGGTCATGAAGGCCAGAAACGACGGGCTGTCGGCGACATCCGTATATATATAACAGTAACTGCTTACTGTCCATCTCAGACCCGGAAGAGTTACTGCTGCATATAAAGCCGAAATCAGGAAGGAGATCTTTCTCGAGGAACTGAATGTCACTGCCACGAGAGGAAGAACGAAGAATACCGATGAAAGTCCCTTAAGAACTGACGGTCCTGCCGGGGCCCCGTCGACGAGAAGACAATCCAGGAGGGTGATGATGAAATAGAGAACCGAAGCGGATGAGAGTACGACAGCCTTTGTTTTCACGGAATATGAAGAAACATGGTAGATACAGGCTATCAGAGGAAGGGAAAGCACGACTGTCTCCACTACTTCGACCATATCGGCTGAGCTGATGAGAGCAAGGACAGCATGGAGAAAGACGAGGAGAATCGAAAGGTAGAGAAGTGCCGTCGCTTTCTTAATCTTCATCTCTGCTCTCCTTTTCCGCCTTTCTTATTTCAGAGACCGTAAAGCCCTTCTGCATCAGTTTCTGCACTGCCTTCCCATCTCCGTACTTTCTACTGAGTTTACTCCATTCCCGTATGAGTGTGGGAAGATATTCTTCCTCTTCCCAGGCTTTATTCACCATAGCGGAGGCTAGTGACTTCGGAACGCCTTTCTCCGTGAGGCGCATGATGAGGATGCTCCTGCCTTCCGCAGCCTTTCTGATGCGGGAGCGGATGTACACTTCGGCGAAACGCTCGTCAGAGAGATAGCCCTCGCTGATGAGGGTTGTGACAGCTTCTTCGATATCTTCATCCCCAAAGCCCTTCTCCTTCAGTTTTGACTCAAGTTCCTTCCGGGTATGTTCTCTCCTCGAGAGGAGGTCAACCGCCTTGTCGTATGCACTCATGAGCTAATATTAACTGACCTTCATAAACATGAAAAGGCCAGATGACCTGGCCTTTTCTGTATTGACTGAATGCGATTAACGCTTTGAGAACTGGAAGCGTCTTCTTGCTCCGCGCTGACCGTA
>CAZKIT010000192.1:0-3396 GCA_964552905.1 uncultured Spirochaetaceae bacterium | reverse complement strand
AAATCGGAATCGAAGAAACAGCCGAAGTCCTCAGGAATTACCTTAAGCGCAGAGACTGCTGCATTGACAAGCTTTATGAATATGCAAAACTTCTACATTGTGCACATCTCATAAGAACATACCTTGAGGTTCTTGTATGAATGCTGATTCAGTAAAGGCAGGACTTAAGAATTTTGCTACGAAAAACGGTTGTACTTTTCAGAAGGCACTTCTCTCGAAGAGGTAGAATACGTTTTCTTCCGTGTTTTCCTCAGCTGTCACATAGATGCGTCTTGCAGTGAGAAGCGAGGGCTCATCTTTCTTCCGGGACGCAGTGCATGATGCGACGGCAAGAACGAACACGATGATAAAGAGAGCCAGGATTCCGAAGTAGTTCCTCATTTTTTTCTGCTCCGATTGGGAAAACATCCTCTGCCTCAACGAGACAGAGGATGAAGACGCGGAAAATATTAACACACTTACATGTTAAACCAGTTTCAGGAAGGCTGTTTAAGGAGAAGGGTGCGCACCGAGCCTTCCGGGGTGCGCATCCCGCAGGGTAGTATTACGGTCTTCAGGACCTTTAGTGACCAGAGGTCACCGGTATCTCCATCTCATGTCTTTGATCACGCCCTTCATTCATCCCCCCTTTCTTTTCTGCGCCTGACGCAGACGAAGAGCAGGGTGGAGTCTTCAATCCTTTTCGGATATCAGAAGGGACAGGATTCTCCGACCTGGTAATTCTTGCTCCCCTATGTTTGAATTACAACAATAGTAAAGCGCATATTTGTGGAGTTGTCAATATATTTCGTTAGAAAAGCAACAGAAATTTTTCAATAGAATAGAGCCGGTCGCCCGGCTCCATAGTTAAGTCAATGTTAACTTCTCATCTAGCCTGGATAACTGCGTTAAGAATCTTGAGATTCACGTCGCTTCCGTTTATCTTTGCAACAGAGTATTTTCTCTCGTAATCCGGACCCCTGTAGACTGATTCGACGTTATATGACCTGCCGTTGATTGTCAGTGCTGTTGACAGAGTATATACACCCTCGGCGGAAACAGAATAATTGTATGTTCCGTTGATTTCCAGAGTGAATTCTTCGTTTTCCTTTATTGTTTCTGATGTCTCCCCTGAATAGTCCTTGACATCATATGTGACTGTAACCTTGAAATTTGAAAACGTAAGGCTCTGTTCATCTTCCTTGTATGTTCCGCTGATTGTCCCCGCTTTGCTGTTTTCGACTGTGTCTCTGACGATTATGTCGATATTCTCCTCGTCCGTCATGGCTTCCATGACTTCTCCGGCGGTGTATTCGAGAGTATTGTCGGGCAAATCCTCGACCTTAATGGAGAGGGCATACGTTTCGGAATCTGCAGCATCTGAAAGATCTTCCGCGAGTCCGTCGGAAACGAGGGCTTCAAACATGTCCTCGGCATTTTTGAAGTCCTCAAAGTTCTGTATCATCTCTCCGGACTTGTCCTTTTCACACGATATAACAGTCACTGCCATAAGTACAGCAAACATAATGATTAATGATCTCTTCATAGTTTTTACCTCCAAACTGAATATTCTGAATCATTTATATTCAAATAAATGGTTCACAAGAGTGAGATTGACGTCCTTTCCGTTGACAGTGGCTTCAGTGACTGAGCGAGAGGAGTAATCCGTTACCATTGATGCAGCATATTCTGTCCCGTTCAGCGTCATCGATATCGTCACTGTGTAGGTGTGGTTCTTTTTTTCGGCGTAATAGTTACCTGACAGGGTGAGTGTCAGTTTCTTTCCCTCTTCGACAACTTTGTCTTCAGCAGAGAGTACATTGTAGGTGATGGTGAAGGAAGTATCTGTGAATGTGATGTCTTCCTTGTCCTCTGTTGTTCCGCTGATTGTACCTTTTGACTCAACTTTTGTTACATCGATTTTCTGCTTGTCTTCGATTGTAATATATCTTTTCAAGAAAGAAGACGAAAAAGCAGGCTGAGCTGTCGACTTGGAAAGATCAATCGGGGTGGTGGTGTAATCCGTGTCCGATATAATCACGTCGTCGAACGAGTCGTACAGATCATTCAGAAGATTTGTTGTATCCACAAAATCAACAAAGGTCTGGGCAATTTCTTCCGACTTGTCCTTCTCGCATGAAGCAAAGGAGAAGAGAAGAAGAGATGACAGTAGAACAATTAATACTTTTCTCATAGATTCCTCCTGGAATATAGCTGATGCCATCATAAATCGGAGGCAGGATAAACGGCAAGATGCTTCTTCTCCGGTTGTCTGAATTGTTCTCTTTTGCTTCTTTTTGATGACAATACACGTTTTGAACGCCGAATCAGATATCGTCAATAAGGTTGGGTATTCAGTTGGTTATTAACCACCGCAGGACAGATTGTGTCGAAGTAAAAAGGTCCACCTTATCCCGCTTGGGCGGGAATCCGGTGGGTCCGTTTAACACGAGTATTATCCAGCAGAATCACGCTCTCTGCAAGACTGGAAATGTAAAGTTTCGAGCGCGGTTTTTATCGGAAATGGCTGAACGCTGTGTCTGATTGAAGACGGTGTTCCCTTTTCTGTTTTCAGGATTTCCTTGTTCTTTTGACAATTACGACATCGCATTCAGCTGTTTTTGTAGAATAACGCAAAAATATCGTTAACAATTTATAGATATTTAATTGACTATAATAGGCGTTAAATGTATATATTTACGGGGAAAACATATCAAGGTTGAAAAACCGCAGACCATAAGGAGATAATATGAGAAAAGCATTGGCTGTTCTTATCGCGCTCTGTCTCGTTTTCACGGCAGTATCCTGCTCGGGTAAGAGTGCATCCAGTTCAGGCAGTACTACAGCTGCAGCTGCAAGTACTACAACTACCACTACTACTACAACTACTACTGAAACAGCTGCAACGAAAGCAGAGACAACAACTGCAGAGGCTGCTCCTGTTTCTGAAGAGAAGACGGAAACTGTCGCTGAGACTTCCGCAGTCGTCGAGACAGCAGCTCCGGCAAAGAAGGCAGGCTCCTACAAGCTCGGTATGGGAGTCACATACTCGGACAACCACACAGACGAGCAGGCAGCCTATGACTGTGTCGTCGCAGTCGTCGTGACTGACGAAGAGGGAAGGATTGTCGAGTGCAGAATCGATGATGCACAGAACAAGATGAACACCGACGCAATCGACAGCGGGAAGACATTCAGGAGCAAGAAGGAACTCGAGTATGACTACAACATGGTCAAGTATTCGGAAGCTACGAACGAGTGGTTCCAGCAGGTTGCTGCATTCGAGAACTACGTTGTCGGAATGACAGCAGACGAAGTTGCTGCCATCGAGACGAGAGTAAGGGGAGAGAACGAGCCTCATCCGGGCTACGTTGTTGCAGCTGACGAGACACTCTTCGCATCCTGCTCCATCCAGAT
>CAZKIT010000191.1:0-3405 GCA_964552905.1 uncultured Spirochaetaceae bacterium | reverse complement strand
TGATGACGTCTCCTCTTAATCGTGGTCTTGTGTCCCTTTTATCGTGCTGTATACAGTCGGAATTACAAACGTAGATGAAACATCCAGAAAAATCTCCGATGTTATAACAGTTATAACTGATCAAATAGAACCCAATCCCCAATCTCTTATTTCTTCGGAAATAAAGTATGAAGACGGCAAAATGTTTATCATCGTTAATGTTCCGAGAGGAATTCAGCCGATATACTGTCAGAAAAAACATGGTTTCAGCTCTGCCGGCTGTTTTATCCGCATAGGAACAACAACAAAAAGCATGACAGAAGAGGAAATTCATTCACGCTATCAGAAGAATTTCACAAATAGAGATTTAATGCTAGTAACACCTGCCAGATACGGGGACATAAGCTTCAATACCATCCAACTCACTTACATGCTGAGAGGTTTTCACCTTGGAGAGGAAAGATTTGAAGCCAATCTGAATCTCAGAACTCCTGATGGTCAGTACAATCAGCTTGCGGAATTGTTATCTGATCATAATACAATCCCCATGATACTTGTCAAATTCAGAGGAAAAGACAAATCGAAGTTATCTGAAAACTATAATTATGGTAACAAGTGCATTCTTACAGCATACGAAACAATGAAAAATAAAATAGTTGCAGAGAACATATGCATCTCAGACACAACTGTGAGACCGAGAGAAGATAAATATCTCTATGACTTCGATTCTGTCAATGAAGCTGTAATCAATGCCTTTGTTCATAATGATTGGAACATATCCCAACCGACAATTTCATACTTCGATGACAGAATTGAAATCCTGTCTTATGGAGGATTGCCAAATAATCAGACAGAAGACAAATTCTTCAAAGGCATAAGTTCCCCCAGAAACGAAATGCTGATGCGCATTTTCCTGGATATGCATTTGACGGAAAGAACAGGACATGGAATACCAGCAATCGTTTCAAAATATGGTAAGAATGTTTTTGATATAGATTCATCATACATAAAGGTAACCATACCATTTGATAAAGAGGTTTTAGAAAAATCCCGTCCGGCACCGTTGGCTTCAAAAGGAAATACCAACTTGACAAAGACAGAAAAGCGAATTCTTAAAATTTTGATTGATAACCCATATGCGACATCAGACGTTCTTGCTGACGACATAGGAGTAAATGCAAGAACGATTGAAAGGGCTTTTTTGACTCTTCAGGGAAAAGGATTACTCGCAAGAACAGGCTCAAAGAGAATCGGTCGCTGGTGCGTGCTAGAAGAAAACTTCAACACTTCCCTTGAGTGAATGAACTCGTAGAAAAGAAGCTTTTTCATTTTCCAGTCACAAAGATTAGACACCAAATGCGACATCTGCGGGAGAGGTCTTCAGATTTCTCTCAATGAACAGATAGAATGTTATCTGACAAGATGTGTCAGATAACGAAGAAGAAAAGAAGAGTCGAGTGATTACACTCTCCTCTCGGCTTCATCCATTGCCGCTATGACCTTCTCCGTGAAGATATCGAAATCATTGTCATCTCTCTGCATTTCCCTGTGCGAGAGATAGTATTCAATCGAACGCCTTATCCCTTCGTGGAATAGAACTGTAGTCTTCATTTCAGGTACCGTTCTCTTGAGCTTCGAGGTATCGAACACGACACTGTTGGACTTGTCCCCGAGAAGTGCGCCCGTAAAATCGTAGCCGTACTTACTCCCGACACGGCCGAGGAAGTCGGATGGCACATAACACGGTCTGAACTCGACGCCGAGGGCTTCGGCAACTGACAGGTAAATCTGGTTCCACGTAAGGACCTCGTCTCCCGTTATATTGAATGCTTCGTTGTATGCATGTGTATTCCCCATGAGCCCCGTATAGCCGACAGCGAAGTCAGAGCTGTGAGTCAGCGTCCAGAGTGATGTGCCGTCGCCGGGAACGAGGACTCTCTTTCCCTCCATCATCCTTTTCACGACCTGCCAGGAGCCGTTATTGCCGTGAAGACCGAACGGAATGGAGTATTCGCAGTATGTGTGACTGGGTCTGATGATGGTAACACAGAAACCGTCCTCTTCCGATTTTTCTCTGAGGAAGTCCTCACATGCGATCTTGTCCCTCGAATACTGCCAGTACCTGTTCTGGAGAGTCGTGCCTTCGGTGATGACATAACTCGAACAGGGTTTGAGGTATGCAGAAGCTGATGACGTGAACATGTACTGCTTCGTCCTGTTTCTAAAAAGTCTGTAGTCCCTCTCTACGTCGGAGAGAGTGAATGCCGTAAATTCACATACGGTATCGAAAGAGAGGGAGCCGAGCTTCTTCTCGGCTTCTCCTTCGTTGTGGATATCACACTCGATGAGATTTACGCCCTCGGGGAGTCTGTCGTTATGCTTACCTCTGTTGAGTACCCATACATCCCAATTCTTATCGACAAGTCTCTTCACTATGTAACTGCTGATTGTTCCGCTTCCGCCTATTATCAAAGCTCTCATATGCACCTCACGTTACGATTATAACCACACCAGACAGCCTTCACGTGGAAAAATAATTGAAAAAGTTGTGGAATTTCATCAAAGAAGATGCAAGAATATCTCTCGGAAAAAGTCTCATATAATTCCGCTGTCATGGTGCGGAAGTCTCTACAGACCGCCCGAAGGTCTCCGCTATGAGTGTCGAAAGACACTTTTTCTCATGTAAGGAGACAGAATATGAGAATAATCAGAGGAACAATAGTCGAGGCACCGGAAAACGGTAAACTCAAGATAACGGAGAATGGATATCTCATTCTATCCGACGAAGGCGTCATCTTGGAGGTCGCCACTACTCTTCCTGAATCTGCAGAAGGGAAAGTCGAAGACTACGGCGACGCTCTCATTCTCCAGTCCTTCTGTGACATGCATCTCCATGCCCCGCAGTTTCCCCTGACGGGAATGGCAATGGACAAGACTCTCATCGACTGGCTGAACTGTTATGCATTCCCGACGGAGAGAAGATTCGCTGACACGGAATATGCAAGGAGAATATACCGGCTCCTTGCAAAGAAGCTTCTCGACAACGGAACTACAAGGGTATGCATGTTCTCCTCCCTTCATACCGATTCGACTCTCATTCTCATGGAGGAGCTCGAGAATGCCGGGCTCTGCGGTTATGTGGGAAAGGTCAACATGGACCGTAACGGGGGCGAAGGTCTCGAGGAGACAACGGAAGAGTCGAAGAGGGAGACTCTCAGATGGCTCGAGGAATCAAAGGACTTCAGACACATAAAACCCATTCTCACTCCCCGATTTACTCCGTCATGTACGAACGAACTTCTCGAGTGGCTCGGAAAGCTTGCCGAAGAAAGAAACCTCTACGTACAGTCACACCTTTCGGAGAACGAAGCGGAAATCGAATGGGTGAAGTCACTTCACCCCGACTGCAGGGAGTACTGGGAGACA
>CAZKIT010000190.1:0-3415 GCA_964552905.1 uncultured Spirochaetaceae bacterium | reverse complement strand
TGTGTTTTCTGATACCGTTATCATGTACTTCGGGAACAGGTTCTGTGCTTGTCTTATGATCTTCAGTTGTCAGCAGACCTGATTTCTTCCGTAACTTTTCATCTGTGTTCGCGAGGTTTCGTTGACTCACAACACTGTTGAAGGTGGCTGACAGAGAGGTCTATGTCGTTGTTCTACCTTTGACTGTCTTCCTGCATGGGACTGTTTCTGTTGTTATGGAAAGAGACGGCTTCGGTTGTCGACAGAGTTGAGAAAACTGTGTTCCTTGTCGATGAAGATGGAACATATTGCGTATATGGTTCGGATGGAATATGCAGAAGTTGCGTGTTTCTGATTTACGAAATACGCAACTTCTGCGTTGTGTTCTCTCAGTCGACTTTCACGGCTTCTCCGCTTCTGAGGTAGAAGACGTAGGTTTCTATCGGTCTTCCGGTGTAGATAGTGGAGAGTGCTTTTCTGTAGTAGCCAAGCTGTGCCCTGTGCCTTTCGGGTGCCCTGATGCTGTCTGTCTTGTAGTCAACGATTATTATCCTGTCCTTTGATATGCAGAGAAGGTCTATGATGCCGTCTACGACCGTATCTCCGTCCTTTATGTAGAACTCCTTCTCCGGATAGAGTTTATATCCATCGAGAGACCTTCTGAAACCGGACGAGAGGAAGTTGTCCCTGAGCTTCATTGCGCTCTCGATTATGGCGTCATGCTCCTCTTCGTCCCTGAAGAAGAGGCCGGTGTCGGTAGACTCACCGAGAACAGCGTTTTCAAGAAGGAGATGAACAAGGGTTCCGAAAGAGGTTATCCGCTTCTCCTTTTCTGACTTAACTTCTTCTTCTGTAAGGGAATCAACATATTGTGTCATGTTGAGGATCCTGTCGGCTTCCGTCTTTGGAAGCGGTATGATTTCCTCCGCCTTGACTTCGTCTTCCCTGATGAGTGTCGTGACGCCGATTTTCTTTACCGGCGTTTCTGCCTTGAGGGGTTGTGGATCGGAATACCAGCGTTCGATAAGTTCCCTGTTCTCCCTCTTCTTCCTGTCCTTCTTCTCCTTGAAGACGGAGCGGTAGACGGGGAAGAATTCCCTTGTTTCCATCACATTCGTTCTGCTTTCAAGGTCGAAGTCGAGTCCCTTCACAAGATACTGAAGAAGACTGTTCTTCGAATCCTCCTTTGCCGGAGAAATCTGTCCGTCCCTGTTGATTGCCTTCGTTCCGAAGACCGAGGTGAAGATGAGATGGTGTTCGCTTCTTGTCGCAGCGACGTAGAGTATCCTCTTGGTCTCCGCATTCTCTATTCTGTTCTCGTCACATTTCTTTATCCTGCTTATCGGGTTGTCAAGTGAGCCTTCGTCATTGATGACGCACTTGAAGAGCGGAAGTCCCGACAGAGGAAGTGTGGTTATAGGGAATGTTTCGTTCTGCGGTTTCACTCCCATGTCGGAGATGAATACTATCGGGTACTCGAGTCCCTTCGACTTGTGTATTGTCTGTATAGTGACTCCTTCCTTCTTCTCTCTCTGGACTGAGGTGTCCTTGAAGTCAGAAGTGTCTCCGAGGGAGGGTCTTATTCTGTCGAGAAGCTCGACCATGCTTTTCCCCTTCGAATCGAAATCTGCTGCTATTGCAAAGAGATAATCATAATGTTCGGAGTAGCTTTCGTTCTTCTCCTCTGTCTCGATGAAGTATCTGTAGCCGCAGTCGAACCAGAGATAGTGCATTATCAGAGAGAGGCTCTCTGTCTTTTCCTTCTTTCGTATGTCGTTTATCAGACTCTCGAAGAGGTTGAGCCTTTCCTTTCCTTCATCGGAGAGGGATGTCTCTCTGTCCTTTCCGCTGTTAATATTCCTTATTACCGTCTCGATATCCTGGTCGGACATGTTCACGAAGGGGGAACGCAGGACTGCAGCATATGACAGAGAATCGTCGTCTCCGTATACCGAATACTGGAGAACGGAGTAGAAGTCGTTCATGACGGCGTCCATCGTGAGAGACTTGTTGTCTGTCACGGTGAACGGGATGTCGAACTTCCTCAGGGCCTTCTCGAAGGATGACTGGTTCGATCCGTTACGAAGGAGTATTGCGATGTCGCTGTACTGCGGGTCCCTCTCTGTCTTTGTTCTTGAGTCCCAGACCATGTATTTCCCTTTTTCGCTTCCGAGTATCTCCTCCCTTATTATTCTTGCAACTTCATATCCTTCGCTGAGCGCGTTCGGAGCAAGGAATTTCCTGTCGTCTCTTTCTTCTGCCGCCTTTGCGTTCATATAGCGGAAGGAGATGTTCGGCTTCACCCTTTCTCTGCGGCTCTGAAGGGGAGTATAGACGGCCTCGTACTCCTCTTCGCTGTACTGGGGCATTATCTTTGAGTCGAATATTCTGTTGATTGTCCGTATTAAAGTGTTCTCACTTCGGAAGTTTTCACTGAGAGGAAGTACTCTTTCCTTTCCGAAATCGGCGCTGATGTTCTTGAATACTGAAACATCGGCTCCTCTGAAGCGGTAGATGGACTGCTTCTCGTCACCGACCATGAAAACCTTGTCGAGTATTATGTCATCCACCTCCGGGTAGCGTCCCGTCCCGGTGTATTCCGGCTTTGCCGCAAGAAGATAGATAAGTCTCTTGTTCTCCTCGTTGTTGTCCTGGAACTCGTCGACCATTATCCTTTTGAATCTGCTGTTATAGTATCTTCGCAGGGAGACGTTGCTTCTGAGAATGTCTATGGCAAGGAGCATGACATCGTGGAAGGTAAGCGCTCCTTCCTCTCTTTTATGAAGTATCACCTGCTTCTGGAAAGGAGCGAGGATGGCTGCGTAGCCCTTCAAGAGGCCGTATCTGCTTTCGTCGCTGTATTTCAGGTTCGATGTGTATTCGCCGAAAAGGGCCTTAAGTTCGTTTCTCTCTTTCTTGTACTCTTCGAACTGTCCCTCGCTCTCGTTGAGCTTTCTTTTCATCGAGAACTTCGAATCCGCAGGTATTTCCTTGCCCTCCTTGAGGAAAGACATGATGTGAGAGGCATGATCGGTGTCCTGTCTGATTGACTCGTATCCCTTGAAGGAAGCTATGAAGTTCTCCGCCTTCGCAATGATGTCGTCCTTCTTCCTTCCGAGTTCATAATTGATTATGTCGAGAGTCTCTCTTTTCATCTCGCTCTCGATTTTCTCGCTGTCGTCGGGGAAGGGAACGGCGATGTTGATATAGTTCTTTGCAACTGTCTTGTATGCCGAGAGAAGAGTGTCGAAGGAGAGGAGCGAACAGAGAAGTCTGACTTCGCTTACTTCATCTATCTTCTCTTCGATTATCTTCCTGAGTGTTCTTTCGAGAAACGAATCGTAGTCCGCGTCATCTTCGATTCTGAACGATGTCGAAATGCCGTAGCGTGTGCAGTCGGAGCGGACTATCTTCGAGCAGAAGCTGTCTGTCGTGC
>CAZKIT010000189.1:0-3462 GCA_964552905.1 uncultured Spirochaetaceae bacterium | reverse complement strand
CTTGGAAAAAATGTTGTGCATGTTATTCTAGTCTTGAGGTGACCATGTACAGGACATTGATGGAAAAACTGAAAGAGTGGCGTACACAGCCGGACCGCAGTCCGCTCATACTTCGTGGGGCCAGGCAGGTGGGGAAGACTTACCTTGTAAAGGAGTTCGGAAAGAATTACTTTGAGAATATCGTCGAAGTGAACTTCGAGAAGAATCCGTCCGCAATACGTTACTTCGACGGCGACCTTGATCCCGGTCGCATCATAAGGACACTCTCCATTGCTTTTAAAGCCGAGATAAAGGAAGAGAAGACGCTCGTTTTTTTTTGATGAGGTCCATGATTGTTCGAGAGCTCTGACATCGCTGAAGTATTTCAAGGAGGATTCTCCGCAATACGCCATCATTGCAGCTGGTTCGCTTCTCGGAATACAGGAACATAATGGCTTTTCTTTTCTTGTTGGAAAGGTCAGCTTTCTTGAGCTGCTTCCTTTCTCTTTCTGTGAATTTCTGATGGGGATTGGAGAGGAAGGACTGGCTGATGAACTTGAAAACGGCTCGTTTGATGATATCGCGCTCTTCGGGGAGAGGTATCTTGAACTTCTGAAGGAATATCTTCTTGTCGGAGGCATGCCTCAATGCATCCTCAAATGGAAGGAGACGTCATCCTTTGAAAAAGTGAGAATTATTCAGGATGACATAGTCGAATCGTATCTCTCGGACTTATCGAAGCATATTCCTCCACATGTAGTTGTCCGCTGTCGTGAGATTGTATCCTCCATCGCCTCACAGCTCGGAAAGGAGAACAAGAAGTTCATCTTCTCACACGTCAGGGAAGGGGGAAGAGCGAAAGACTATGAGGAAGCTTTCGCATGGCTGGAGAGCTGCAGAATCATCAACAAGGTAAAGCGTGTCACGATTCCGCGTCTTCCTCTTACGGCGTACGAGGAACAGAGTGTATTCAAGGTCTACATGCACGACGTGGGGCTCCTGTCATCCCTTCTAAAAACGGACACCTCCGTCTTCATCGAAGGGAATTCCCTTTTCGATGCTTTCAGGGGAACGCTGATGGAACAGTTCGTACTCACCGAGCTCAGGAGTCAGCACTACGAGGCTATAGCTTACTATGCGAATGACAAGAATACAGCCGAGGTCGATTTCCTTGTGGAGGACAGGGGAGAGATAATTCCTCTTGAAGTGAAGAGCGGAATCAAATCGAAGGCAAAGAGCCTTCGCTCGTACAATGAAAAGTTCAGGCCTCTTGTCGCGCTTCGTACATCTCCTCTTCCTTATATGGAACATGACTGGGTCATAAACATACCCCTCTATGCCTTGAAGAAAATGAGGAACGTCATCGATACGAAGAAGCAGAAAGCCTGAACCCTGATAACCCCAATGATAACCATAAACCTTGAGAATATGGTTATCATGTGTTATCTTAGACTTGAGGTATCTGTATGGCAGAAGATAAGAATCAGAAAAGAATCAGTGAACTTGAAGAGGAACTTTCTTTTCTGCCGCAGGGCTATGTCGTCTACAAGGAGATACACGGAAGAAAACAGCCCTATCTCCAGTGGAAGGAAGGCGGCAGGACAGTGTCCAGATACATCAAGACTGAAGAGCGTGATGCTGTCCTCCGTAGTGTCGGAAGAAGAAAGGAAATAGTGCAGGAACTTAAGGCATTGAAAGGGGAGGAAAAGAGCGTGAGCCGCAGTGAGTGGACAGGTGACTTCCGGACGAAAGTTCTTACCGGTAACAGGCTTTCATTCCAGACGGAAGCCGTTATCGGGTTCGGAAAACGCGACTGTTACAGTACGCTCGCCAGGTTCATGAAAGTCGTGCTTCCATCGCGCGTATGTGTACTTTATGGTCTTAGAAGAACAGGTAAGACTACAATGCTCTTCCAGGCTTACAATGACCTGGACGCGGAAGAGAAGACGAAGGCGGCTTACATAAAGGCCCGTACGACTGATTCGATGGCTGACATAGACAGAGATCTCGATACGCTCTGGAAGAAAGGCTTCAGATATGTATTCATCGACGAAGTCACTCTCCTTGATGACTTCATAGATTCCTCTTCGATGTTCTCCGATGTATATTCCACAATGGGGATGAAGATAGTTCTTTCCGGAACAGACTCACTCGGCTTCTGGCTTTCTCTCAGAGGAGAGCTCTACGACCGTGCCGTCATGATTCACACGACGTTCATTCCGTTCAGAGAGTATTCGAGGCTTCTCGATATTGATGATATAGACGAATACATATGCTACGGCGGAACACTGCAGAAAGGGGAACTCGAATTCGACGACCCCGACGCACTCTCTTCAGATGCGGCCTTCAGGGATGATGAATCGACGCGGCGCTATATAGACAGTGCGGTATGCATGAATATACAGCATTCGCTTCTCTCGGCAGACGGTGGAAACTACCTGAGACATCTCAGGGACCTTTACGAGAAGAACGAGCTTACGGGTGCAATAAACAGGCTCCTCGAGAGCATGACGCATCGTTTTCTCATCTCGACTCTTACAGATCCCTTCAAGTCGCATGATCTCGGCTCTGCACGCAATCTCTTACGTAAGCAGTCCGATCCGGAAAAGAGAACAAGGATTCTCGATGAAATCGACAGGACAGCTGTCACCGAAAAGCTCATGAAGATGCTCCAGATAAGAAACAGTGATGACAGGAAAATCGGAATAAGCGAAACACACCTCAGCGAGATAAAGGAATACCTCAGGGCCCTCGACCTTGTTGTGGACGCTCCCAGGAGAAGCATTCAGAGTGATGATGACGAGGAATATGTTCTCTTCACACAGCCGGGTATGCGCTATTCGATTGCCCAGGCTCTTGTCCATGTCCTCATCAGCGACAGTGATTTCAGATTATACACCGAGAGGGAGCGTAATCTTGCAACTGACAAGATTCTCGAGGATGTCAGGGGAAGGATGATGGAGGATATAGTTCTTCTGGAGACTGTAAAGACCCTGAAGAAGGGGAGAAGCGCTTTCAAGCTCACGCTTGCACGGAGCGAATTCGATATGCTTATCTATGATTCCACTACAGACATGTGCGAAGCGTATGAAGTCAAGCATTCTTCCGCTGTTGTTCCGAGGCAGTATCATGTGCTGGAGGATGAGGAACTCTGCAGAAGTGTCGAAGAGCAGTATGGTCACATGACAAGAAAGTGCGTCATCTACTGTGGTGCACCCTGCACAATGGATAACGGAATTGAGTACATCAACGTGGTCGATTACCTGAAGTCGCTCGGTTGAACTCCGTCTCAGAGAACAGACGAGAGCAGTGAGAATGAGTTCATGATGATTACGATTGTCCAGGCAAGCACAAGTCCCGTGATGTGGAGGATAAGGTATGCCCTCGGCCTCAGAGGACGGCGTCTGATTATTTCCGCAACACAGATGAGCATCTGACCGCCGTCGAATGTCGGAATGGGGATGAGGTTACCCACACATATCG
>CAZKIT010000188.1:0-3470 GCA_964552905.1 uncultured Spirochaetaceae bacterium | reverse complement strand
CTGGTCTTCGAAAAGCTGAAGGTTCTCAATGTTCGACATGTCTGTTGCCTCCTTTTGTTGATAGGTATGTGTCGCCTGAAACGGTGTATCTTCCTGGTTGACAGGATAAGTATTCCAGTGCCCTGTATAATCACATTAGCACATGAAAAGGAAGGAATAAAACAAAACAAGAAGTTTCTTTCATGTGGTGCAGTCTTATCGGGACTCTTGCCTTCAGAGAAGCATGCCGCGTTACATAAGTAATCCCTCCGTCGCCGGAGGGATTATAGCCTGTTTTATGCTGCGATTATGCAACAACCTGGAAGCCGTTGAGAAGAGGAGAGATAGTCTCCATCATGCTCGGGACGACTGCAAGGAGAACGCCTGCTGCAACTGCAGAACCGATGACACCGGATACGTTCGGTCCCATGGCATGCATGAGAAGGAAGTTCTGTGTGTCAGCTTCCTGACCGACCTTGGATGCAACACGTGCTGCCATAGGTACTGCAGATACGCCTGCTGCACCGATGAGCGGGTTGATCGGGTGCTTCGGATCGAGCTTGTTCATGAGCTTTCCGAGAAGAACACCGCCTGCTGTTCCGAAACCGAATGCGACAGCACCGAGTAAGAGAATACCGAGTGTCTCGAGGTTGAGGAACTTGTCAGCAGCCATCTTCGAACCGACCGAGAGGCCGAGGAAGATTGTGACTGTGTTCATGAGAGCGTTGCTCATCGTGTCAGCGAGACGTCCGAGTACACCGCATTCCTTTGCGAGGTTACCGAACATGAGAGCGCCCATGAGAGGTACAGCGGAAGGAAGAAGAATACCGCAGAGTGTGATTACGAGGATCGGGAAGATGATCTTCTCTGCCTTCGAAACAGGTCTGAGCTGCTGCATTCTGATCTTTCTCTCTTCAACAGTTGTAAGAGCCTTCATGATAGGCGGCTGGATGACAGGTACGAGAGCCATGTAGGAGTAAGCTGCGACTGCAATCGAACCGAGATAGCTCGGAGCGAGACGCGACGTTACGTAGATGGCTGTAGGACCGTCAGCACCACCGATGATACCGATTGAGGATGCAACATTGAGTGTGAAGTTGATTCCCGGGATGTATGCAAGGAGAACTGCACCGATGAGAGCCATGAAGATACCCAGCTGTGCTGCTGCGCCGAGGAGAAGTGTCTTCGGGTTGGCGATGAGCGGTCCGAAGTCTGTCATTGCACCGACACCCATGAAGATGAGTACCGGGAAGAGACCGGATTCGATACCTGCATCGTAGAGGATCTTGATGAAGCCTGTAGCAGCGAATGTGCTGTTCGGGTCAGTTCCTGCGATGTATGCAAGAGGGATGTTCGAGAGGATACAGCCCATTCCGATCGGAACGAGGAGCAAAGGCTCGAAGCCTTTCTTGATAGCAAGATAGAGGAGAAGGAAGCCGACAAGAATCATGACGGCCATACCCCATCCCTTTTCTTCCGTTATAAAGCCGTAGATACCTGTTGAGTACCAGAGCTGAACAAATCCGTTAAGAATATCTGACATAGCAATAATCCTTATGCAATAACCATGATGAGGTCACCAGCCTGGAGCTGATCGCCCTGGTTAACGGAGATAGATGCGACTGTGCCTGCAACAGGAGAATAGATTTCGTTTTCCATCTTCATTGCTTCCATGACACAGAGAACCTGGTCCTTGGCGACAGTATCACCGACCTTGACTTCGAAGCGGAGGAGAAGACCGGGCATCGGAGCTGAAACCTCAGCGCCTTCAGCTGCTGCTGCGGGAGCTGTCTCTGCTGCTGCGGGTGCTTCTTCAGCTGCAGGTGCTGCCTCTTCGACAACTTCCTCCACGACCTCTTCAACTTCCTCGACGCTGCCGCCGATAGTCATGAGAAGGTCACCTGCCTGGAGCTGGTCGCCCTGGTTAGCGGAGATAGAGGAGATGACACCGTCGCACGGAGCGTAGATTTCGTTCTCCATCTTCATTGCTTCCATGACGCAGAGAACCTGGTCCTTCTTGACGCTCTCTCCGACCTTGACTTCGAATCTGAGAGCGAGGCCCGGCATCGGAGCGACAACCTCTGTGCTTCCTGTTGCCTTGACGACCTTCTTGACTGTTGTAGCTGCTGCCTTTGCTGCGGGAGCTGCTGCAGGTGCCTTGATTCCGTCGACGATATTAAGAGGATATTCCTTACCGTTGACGATGGCCTTGTCGCCCGAGAGCTTTACGCCGTAAGCCTTGCCGCCGACTGTGACTGTATATTCGCCGCCTGCGCTCTTTGCGGGAGCTGCTGCAGCTGCCTTCGGAGCCTCTGCTGCCATCTGGCTCTTGAGTCTGACACCGTTGACCTTGGCCTTTCCTGTGAGGTAGAGGATACCCTTTTCCTTACATGCACCTGCGATGAAGATGTTCTCGTCTGTGAGCGGGAGACCTTCCTTCTCAAGCATAGCCTTTGCTGCTGCAATGCCCTTCTTCGGGTCTCTGTCGTTGATATCGACAACCTTTTCTGTTGTCGGCTCGAGGTGGAGCTGCTCGGAAGCGAGCTTCACGACTTCCGGATCGGGAGCGACAGGAGTCTTTCCGAAGTAACCGAGGACCATCTTTCCGTAGCCTTCAGCAAACTTCTTCCAGGGCCCGAACATGACATTGTTGAATGCCTGCTGGAAATAGAACTGGCTGACAGGTGTGACTGATGTGCCGAAGCCGCCCTTTGCAACTGTTTCGCCCATAGCCTCGACAATCTGAGGATACTTGTCCATGAGGTTGTTGTCTCTGAGCATCTGTGTGTTTGCCGTAAGAGCGCCGCCCGGGAGCGGGAAGAACGGGATTTCGGGGTTGACCTTTGTTGCCTCGGGAGGGAGGAAGTAGTCAGCCATGCATTCTTCGAAGACCTTTTCTGCCTTCTTGACCTTGTCGATGTCGATATCGAGTGTGTAGTCAGTGCCTCTGAGAGCGTGCCACATGGTGATGATGTCGGGCTGGCATGTTCCGCCGGAAACAGGGCTCATGGAGAGGTCGAGCTGGCTTGCGCCTGCTTCGATTGCCGCCATGTACTGCTGGATTGAAACGCCTGCTGTCTCGTGTGAGTGGAAGACGATGTTCATGTTGGGACCGACAAGCTTTCTTGCTCTCTTGATTGTCTCGTAGACTGTGTGAGGAGTTGACGTACCTGAAGCATCCTTGAAGCAGAGAGAATCGAACGGAATCTTCGCATCGATGATTTCCTTGAGGATTCTTTCATAGAAGTCCGGGTTGTGTGCACCCTTTACTCCTTCCGGAAGAGACATCATTGTGACTGTGACTTCGTGCTTGAGACCTGCGTCATGGATAGCGTTTCCGCTGTCGATGAGGTTGTTGACATCATTGAGTGCATCGAAGTTTCTGATTGTTGTCATGCCGTGCTTCTTGAAGAGCTGTGCATGGAGCTTGATCATATCTCTCGGCTGGGAGTCGAGACCGACGATGTTGACACCGCGTGCGAGTGTCTGGA
>CAZKIT010000187.1:0-3473 GCA_964552905.1 uncultured Spirochaetaceae bacterium | reverse complement strand
ACATCGAGCTCAAGACCGGCGTCGTCTATTATCCCGGCCTTGAGGAGAAGGTTGTAGATACAGTCCGTAAGTACAGACTGGAAGACAAAATCATCTTCTCGTCCTTCAACTGGCTCAGTCTCGTTCTCGTGAAGAAGCTGCTGCCGCAGGTTCCATGCGGACTATTATTCGAGTACCACATGAATGCAAGGCATCTTTCATACCTAGCGAAGGCTGCGGGACTGGAGCTTCTCCATCCCGATTTCCCGTGCATAAGCGATGAGATGGTCGAGGAGTCGAGAGAACTCGGTATCGGGATAAACGCCTGGACGATAAACAGCGAGGAGGAGCTGAGAAAGCTCATGGAGTGGGACGTGAAGGGATGCATCACGAACTCTCCCGACATGTGCCTTGCCGTTCTCGGAAGATTCACAAGGAGAAGATTCTGATTGAACAGAAAGCGCTGCCGGGGTTATTGCTCCTTACGTAGCGCTTCCTTTTTCAGATGCTTCTGAGCGTTTCCCCTTCATAGAACGAATAGGGGATAAGGATTTTCTTCTCCTTTTCTTCCTTATTGCTGATTATCGAGAAGAGCATCTCTGCGGCTGTCTGTCCCTTGAGGTATCCCTGCTGGTCGATGGTCGTAAGCCTGTGGCCGAAGTATGAACTGCGGTATGTGCCGTCGAATCCGACGACGGATACGTCCTCGGGAACCCTCAGCCCCCTGTCCTGAAGCTCTTCGATTACCCCGATAGCCTGAATATCGGACATTGCGACGATGGCGGTCGGAGTTCCGTTCTCGAGTATCTTCTGGCAGGCATTCCTTCCCCCCTGCACCGTCGTGCTTTCGGGGTACTGCCTGATAGGCGCCGTGATTCTGTATTCTTCAAGCGCTTTTCTGTATCCTTTCGTACGGAAGTTCGCGACACCCGGGGCCACCGTGTCCGTCGTTTCTATATATGCCGCTCCGAGAAGCGTTACGACCGCGATGTCCCTGTGTCCGCGCCTGAGCACCTCTGTCATCTGTCTGTATGCCGCATCGGTATTGTCGATTGAGACACTGTAGCCCTCTTCGCTGTCGATTGCGTCGATTCTCACCAGTGGCAGTTTTCTCTTCTGCAGAGCTTCTCTGACGCCTCCGCCGAAATCGAGTCCCATTCCGATTATTCCGTCGGCCGTTGCACTCTTGATTGCTTCGGCTATAGAGGAGTGGAGGGGAGGAATGAGCGTGAACGTGTAGCCGTTCTTCTCGCAGACCGAACCGATACCTCTCAGGACATCGACGATGTGCGGGTTGTCGAGAGTGTCATCGAATGACTGCGGAAGGAGAAAGCCGAGGGAGAAGTGCTTCCCGAGTGAGAAGTTCCTCGCCATTGGGTCGGGAATGTAATCGAGTTCCTTCGCAACCTTCAGTATCTTCTCCACGGCTTCGCTGCTTATTCTGTCGGGATTGTTGAATGCGAATGAGACGGCCGTCTTCGAGTAGCCGCTCTTCTTTGCTATGTCTGCTATCGTGATTCTCTTTTCGTTCATGTACAAACCAACCTAAACTAGTTTACATACACTCATCTGCGCGGTCAAACACGATTTGTTCAAATTACAGCTATCCGCTGAACCGACATTTACACCTCTTCTGTCGGTTTTGGAGCAAAAAGAAAGGAAAGAGAGATGAAAAAAAGGGCGGAATACTGTTGTCCCCGAACGTTTTCTCCTATTATATTTTCTCTATAGAAAACAATATCGAACACTTTTTAAAAGGGAGGTAGTCATGGGTTTTGGCAAACAGCTGAAGGAAGTCGCCGCTTCCGTCCTGCCGATTGTGGTAATCGCATCGGTGCTGGGCTGGATATTCGGCATCTTCACTTTCCTCACATTTGCACAGTTCCTGTTCTCTGCACTTCTTGTCGTATTCGGACTGACGCTCTTCCTTCTCGGTGTCAACGTGGGATTCCTGCCGGTGGGTAACCACCTGGGTGCCATGATCACACAGAAGAGGAATGTGCCGCTCCTGGTATTTTCGGGAATAGGACTGGGAATTCTCATTACGCTCGCGGAACCCGATGTGAAGGTTCTTTCGGACCAGGTCGCATCAATGAAGAGCGGGCTCAGTTCATCGCTTCTGGTATTCATAATCGCCATCGGGGTGGGGCTCTTCATGGCGATAAGCTACGTCAGGGCGCTTACGCGCTTCTCGCTGAAGATCACGATGGCCGTCGGTGTCGGCCTCATGTTCCTTGCAGCGCTCTTCGTCCCCGAATTCTTCGTCTCCGTCGGCTTTGATGCCGGCGGCGCAACGACGGGTCCTATGGCCGTGCCGTTCATCATGGCGCTGGGTATGGGCGTTGCATCGGTTCACGGACACCACGAGGAGGATTCTTTCGGCTATACGGGAATCGCATCAATCGGACCTGTTCTCGCAGTCCTCGTCTTCGGAGCATTCATGGGAGGCGGCGGCAGCATCGTATCGGATGAGAGTTCGACGGCCGGAATGCTCGAGGTATTCGTTGATGTCGTGCTTTCTGTAACTAAATCGCTTCTTCCGCTTGTCGTAATCTGCGTTCTCGTACAGGTGTTCTTCATGAAGCTTCCCCGCATCAGGGCAACGAGAATGTATTTCGGTATATTCTATTCGTATGTGGGAATAACGCTCTTCCTGTTCGCGGTCGAGTCGACGTTCATGAATATCGCACGCACCCTGGGACGTACGATGGCAACTGCCGCGCCGGGTTCTCTCATCCCGATAGGACTTGTGCTCGGTGCCTGCGTCGTTCTTGCGGAGCCCGCCATCTGGGTTCTCACGGAGCAGGTTGAAGAGGTCAGTGAAGGAAAGATCAAGCGCTTTGTCCTTCTTGCCTTCATCGCCATCGGAGTCGCATGTGCCGTCATGCTCAGCATGATAAGAATCCTTAACGGAACATCAATCTGGTGCTTCCTGCTCCCGGGTTATGCAGTCATCGTCGCACTTCTGCCGTTTGTTCCGACGCTTTTTGTCGGAATCGGCTTTGACTCCGGCGGTGTCGCCACCGGTCCCATGAGCTCGACCTTCCTTCTGCCGTTCGTCTCCGGTGCCGCATCGGTGCTGGCAGAGGACCCCTCGAGCATGGCATTCGGCATGATCGGCCTCATTGCGATGATGCCTATACTCGCCATCGAGATACTCGGTCTCGTATTCTCGCTCAAGGTAAAGAAGGGACAGAAAAACATGGAGGAGAAAAATGATTAAGGGAAAGATGCTTTTTGCAATCGTGAACAAGGGTGAAGCGGGAAAGGTGATGGACGCCATCAGAAGCCGCGGTGCCTGGGGGGGAACCGTACTCAACGCACACGGTACCGCTCCGACTTCCATCCTCTCGATGCTGGGACTGGGTGACAGCAAAAAAGAGATTCTGCTCTCCATGCTGAACGACAGAATCGAGAAGGACTGTGTGGACAGTCTCAAGGGTATAAAGTGCAAGGGCGTTGTCGCCCTTCTTGGTGAAAAAGGAGAAAATGAC
>CAZKIT010000186.1:0-3496 GCA_964552905.1 uncultured Spirochaetaceae bacterium | reverse complement strand
CGATGTATCTCTGATCCTGGACGAATGCGCCGTTGACTGTGCATCTCATGTACTTTGCCATGACGTCATCCTTGTTCTCCATGACCATGTCAGTGTATGTCGGGTAGCCGTCAACCATTGTGTATGTGACGCCCTCGATACCGAAGTTTGCGAGCATGTGGCCTTCTTCGCCGTAAGCATAGTCAAGAAGCTTTGCAGCCGCCTCGATGTTCTTGCAGCTTGTCGTGATGGCAGCAGCGGAGGAAGAACCTGTATCGAATACGGAGTTCATCTTTGCGAACTTGCTGTTTCTGCCCTTTACAGGAGAGAGAGGCTTTGCGGAGCTTACTTCGACATCGTCACCCATTGTCGTGACAGCTGTTGCGATGAGTGAGCCCGGGTTGTAAGCGAGAGCGACCCTGCCGGAAAGGAACATGCTGTTCATGCCGTTCTTGTTGACGGACATGTAGTCGTTGTCGAGGAGGCCTTCAGCATAGAGCTTGTGGACATACTGGAGATAGTCGTATCTTGTGGACTCGAGGTAGCCGTGATGGACCTTTCCGTCTTCGACATACCATGTATCCCAGCTGTCGAAACCGGGTGAGAAGAATCTCGAGAGGTGTTCAGCTCTGATTGACATCGGGATTTCGACAAGACCTGATTCCTTGACTGCCTTCAACACTTCATAGAGTTCTTCCGGAGTCTCGGGAGCGGATTCGAAGCCGAGCTGCTTGAGGATGTCCATTCTGTAGACAGGTCCTTCGCTGAAGAGAAGAGCGTTGTTCTCGTAGCTCTCGCCTCTTACGAACGGGAAGCAGTAGTAGGTTCCGTCATCTGTTGAGCATTCCTTTGCGATGTCGGGATGTTCATTGAGGAAAGCAGTAATGTTCGGGCAGTACTTCTCGAAGATGTCGTTGAGCGGAATGATGAAGCCGTCGTCGATGGCTGCCTGAGGTCCGCCTACGTACTCAGCCCACTTGTATTCAACGATGTCGGGGAGCTCGGAGGAAACCTGGAGGATGGAGAACTGCTCGCCGAGAATCTTGTTTTCACTTGAAACGTTTGTGAATTCGATTTCGGTGTTCGTTCTCTTCATGATCTCCTGCCAGTAGGGAAGCTCGGAGAAGTCGTTGACGTTCTTGATCTTCGCACTCATCGGTGCCCAGTATGTGAGCTTTGCCGGAGCGTCGGAAGCGGTTGTGCTCTCGCTCGTGCCGTTTGCAGCAAGAGGAAGAACAACCATGAGAAGTGCCATACAGAATAGTAATGTCTTTTTCATTTTCCATTCTCCTTTTTATTTCTTATATATTGATTCAAAATCAACTGACCATTTGTCATAGGCATCCTTGAGTGCCTTTCCCAGTCCCGGGAGCGTGTAGTACGTGCTCTCCTTGTCGTCCGTCTTCGCCTCGGCCGAAGAGGAAAGATCGACAACTCCCTTCTTCTGTGCCATGAGAACGGCATGTGTGTGCTCCTTCGCTGTCACGAGCGTGCATGCGGGAGTTCTCTTCTCTCCGATGCATCTCACGGCTTCCCAGAGCTTCTCCATCCTCTCGCCCCTGTCGAGCGCTGTGTAGTCGATTGTCCTGCCGTCGTCAAGGTGTCCGACAAAGCCTTTGTCGGTCTCTTCGACATAACCCTTCTCGAAGACGTATGTGCTGAGAGGGCCCAGCTTCACTTCGTCTACTGCGTGGGACGCATAGTAATAGAGGCAGACTCCGTCAGAAGTCGTGAACTTCAGAGACGCCGTGTCACAGTTCGTGATTGTGGGTCTCACTCTCACGAGATTTCCCTGGACTGACACGCTTTCTGCACTCTCCTCCATTGTTCTTCCGAGAAGGAAGACCATGTTCTGGTACTGGTGTGCGCATGCGTTCGTGAACGGTGAATCATACACCGGTTCCCCGTGACACATCTCTGCGCCCGCCCAGTTCGAACGTGAGTAATAGATATCGTTACGTCTCATGAGACGGATAGTGCGGAACTTGACGGCCTTGCCGTAGACGCCGCTGATGATGTCCTTCTTGAGAGCGAGTACGTCGTGAGAGAAACAGAGCTGATAGCCGACTGCAACGAAGAGCCCGCTTTCCCTGCTCTTCTTCTCCATCTCCTCGATCTGCTCCATCCTGAAGCAGACGGGCTTCTCCGTAAGTACATTGCTTCCGTTCTCCAGCGCCGTCATTATGTACGGATAGTGTGTGTGAATCGGAGAGGAGATTATCGTGAGATCGGCCCTGTTCGACGCGAAGAACTCCTCGGGTGACGAGTAGATCGGAAATCCCTTCTCAACTACGTCGTTATATAAGGGGCTCTTCGAAGCAAAGGGATCTGCAATGGCAACGAGAGTGGAGCCGAGAACATCACGCGTGAGGTATTCCTTCACGTAGTTCTCGCCGTAGCCTCCCATGCCGCAGAGTAATACTTTGACTGCCATCTCAGTTCTCCTCGAAGCCTTTCTTCAATATTGCCGGAGCATCGACGTGGAGTGCCTTCACGGGGCAGACCTGGAAGCAGTAGCCGCAGCCGATGCAGTTCTCCGTTTTCTGCGCCTTTCTGTTCTCGACCTTTATGCCCTTGTACCAGCATACGTCCTCGCATCTGCCGCAGCCGATGCACTTATCGGTATCGACAAGTGTGGTGCGGTATGCTTCGCCGAGAGCGTTCTGTCTCTTCTTCGTCTTCTCTTCGCTCATGTTGAAGAGTTCGAGTGCGACACCCTGGAGTTCCTTGACGCTCTTGTAGCCGTTCTTGTCCATCCACGTCTCGCATTCCTTCATGACACGGGCGCATTCCCTGATACCGCCCGAACATGCGAGTGCACCGAACTGTACCATCTCCGCACCTGCCATGATGTATCTCAGGGCCTGGTCGTAGGAGAAGACACCGCCGCCGGCATACATCGGAATCGTGATACCGCGCTTACGGGCATCCGCAATCTCGAAGCACACGAGAGGATTGGCCTGTGTTCCGCCGTATCCTGCACCGGGACGGGTCTGAGTGGTCTTGTAGTCGAGATCGAAGTAGAATGCCTTCCATCTTGCCGTGGGGCCGACAGCATCGGCGCCGGCAGCTACTGCCCTTCTCATCGATGTGAGGCAGTCGACATCCTCTATTGCAAGCTTGACCATCACGGGTGTTCCCGGAACGGCAGCCTTGATCATCTTCGTGCATGTCTCGACAAGCTGGTAGTAGTTGAACTGTCGGTCAGCAGCAGTTGCAACGCCGGGAGTGTTGAAGTGGAGTTCGACGGCGTCAGCGCCTGCAGCGACGACTTCCTTGGCCTCCCTCACCCACTTGTCCGCCCAGTCCGGGTACTTCTCGATGTCGTGATAGTGGCCCACCGATGCCCAGAGCTTCGTCTCGGGATACATATCCCTTCTCGCCCTTCTCACTTCCTCGCAGTATTCGTCGAGTGATGTAATCTTATCCGGGCACTGTCTTCCTACAGCATGGGAGTGGAATGCGGGAAGTCCCTTTCTCACACTCTCGAAGTCGGGATAGAAGAATCCGCCGCCGC
>CAZKIT010000185.1:0-3516 GCA_964552905.1 uncultured Spirochaetaceae bacterium | reverse complement strand
GGGGGGGGTATACTTACCGCAATGGATGAGCTGAAGAAGAAGTTTATTGTGAAATACATATTTCTATATTTCCTTTATGGCCATCTGTTCTTCCTGGGTATGGTAATTTCTGTTACAGCCGGGATTAAGATTTTTATGTTATGCAGTTTTCCGTTCTGCTGTCTGGCAGTTCTTTCTCTGATCCCGTTTGGTATCTGTGCTAAGTACTATATCCGCATTCTGTCTACGACAAAGTTCAAGTGGAAGTTCTACAGAGTCAGTTCCTACCGTATCAGGAAGAGGACGTTTGATGAGGAATGGTTCTGCGATTACATGAATGAACCTTGTATGCGTCTTATTATCAGAGATTTGTGTTTTGAGTACGGCTACAGGGATGAATACAGAAGTCTCTACAAGAGATATGCACATGTCAATCATTACCTTGAGGTGAGGAAGATGCAACTTATCGAAGAGGTGAAGAGAAAAAATGAAAAGTTGTCATAAGGAGGGAAAAATGGCAAGCAAAAAGTACAAGGTAGAAGAAATCTACGCAGGATGTTGCACCGGGACTATCAGGGGACCTATGTTGGAGAAGGTAATCAGCAAGAATTCTGCAGCAGGGTGGACTTACGAAAGTACACAGTCTGTAGTAGGAAGAAAGTGTTGTTCTCCTTACTATGTATTATTGGTCGTCTTTTCAAAGGAAGACGGAAGCGTGACGGTGTAAACAGATGTCAAACATTATTGAAAAAAGACGGAAATGTTTTCTTTGGTTTCCCGTGATGCCTACCACTGTTGCGGTTGTGCAGTCGAATATCGACGGTGGATACGACCTTGAGATCAAGGCAGGTTTATTGCATAGAGAGATAAAAAGCATCAAATTGTACAGAGTTACCGATGTCTCTTTTAATCGTGGTTTTCTTGATTTGATTTTCGGACGAGGAAATGTGGAGATAAGATCCACAGATCCGAAGATGAATAATTTGAGAATAACCAAGATTAAACGTGCAAAGGATTTTGCTTCCTATATAGAGTCATGCGTGCACAGTGAGAGAAATAAAGCGGGAGTTAAATACAACGAGATAAACGTTCTTTCATGATAATGTTTCAAACCGGTTTTAATGGCCTCTTAAGAGGGGCCATTAAACATATGCCTATTTCGCTCTGTATGAATATTCTCCGCTTCCGCCGAGAGCGAAGTAGTCACTGACCCTCTGGGGCGGGAAGATTCCCTTCTCGGTGACGATTCCCGTAATGAGCTCGGGAGGTGTCATGTCGAAGGCAGGGTAGTAGCCCCTGACTCCTTCGACCGCCGTTCTGACGCCCATAGCCTCGAGGCTTTCGCCCGGGTTTCTCATCTCGATTGTCACGGTGTCATGAGTGGGGTGACCGATATCCGGAGCACCCGTGACATATACGGGAACCCCGTAGTAGGCTGCGCATATTGCTATCTGGCTTGTTCCGACCTTGTTGAATACATAACCGTCACATGTTATGGCATCGGCGGCGCAGGTGAAGACGTCGACGCCTTCGTTCGCCATCACGAATGCCGGCATGTTGTCGGTGATGACGGTCGTGTCGAATCCCATCTCGTGGCATACGGTCGCCGTGAGACGCGCTCCCTGGAAGTACGGCCTCGTCTCGGGGCAGAAAAGCCTGACGGCTTTCCCTTTCCTGAGGCATTCGCGAAGCATCATGCCGACAATCGTCTCCCCGAAGCACTGTGTCATCACAGTCCCTCCGTCAGGGAACTTCTCCACCAGGTATTCGCTCATCGTGTGAATCTTGCTGTATCTCAGGTTGTTGGCTTCTATCGTGTAATCACGTATGGCTTCGTCAGCCCTTCGTCCCTCTTCGAGGGCGATCCGGGCGGCTTCGACGGAAGCCTCAGTCAACAGCTCCATCCTCTTCTTCGTAGTCGGACGGGCAGACGATATGCACTCTGATGCCTTTCTGAGGTATTCAATCTGTTCTCTTCCGGACTTATCCCTGCATTCCCACGCAGCGAGAGCCATCCCCATTGGAGCTGCAGTGTAGGGCCCTGCACTCTGCGTCACCATATCACGGATGGCGTTGCGGACCTCTTCGTGCCTTCTGCATTCGACGAAGTGTACACGAGCGGGGTAGCAGCGTCTGTCTAGTATCCTCACACATCCCTCGTCATACCAGGCTATATTCTCATACCTCAGCATGAAGGCAAGGTTCCTGTCCTGTCTCTCCATCTTTTCCTTCCTTATGGAAGCGGCCTCCCTGTATGATGCTGTAGAAAACGTGAATTCGGTCTGTGAAGAGAACCTTATCACAATACAGAAGGGAGGCCGCATGTGAGAAGAGTGTAGTTTATGTCCTGAATGTTGTCCATAACACAATGTTTCCATGCTACAATCTTCCACATGACAGAAGGCTATTCATACTCCATATATGCCGAAGCGGCAGATTACATAGAAAAGCGCATCGGGAGGACGCCGGATGCTGCCGTCGTTCTCGGAACGGGATGCTCGCCGTTCGCGTCGAGACTCAGGAATACCGTCACTATTCCCTATTCCGATATCCCGAATTTTCCTGTGACTACGAATCCCTCCCATAAGGGTGAGATGGTTGCAGGATATATCGGAGACAAGTACTGCCTCTGCATGAACGGCCGCTTTCACTATTATGAGGGGTACTCGATGGAGGAACTGAACATTCCGGTCCACGTCCTGCATGTTCTGGGTATTCCTCTGCTGGTTCTGACGAATGCCGCAGGTTCCTGTAACCCCGACTTCAGGCCAGGTGACTGCATGATAATTAAGGACCATATCAAGCTCTACGGTGGATCTCCGATGCGGGGCCCCAATCTCCCCGAACTCGGTCCTAGGTTCTTCAGCGTATCAGATATGTACACGTCATCCATAAGAAAGACGGCTAGAAAGCTTGCGGAAAATGCCGGAATTAAGGTACATGAAGGTGTCTACATGTTCTTCCCCGGTCCCCAGTTCGAGACAGCCTCCGAAATAAGGGCCGCCCGTATCCTCGGTGCGGACTGTGTGGGAATGAGTACGGTAACCGAAGCCCTCACTGCCGCACACTCCGGCATGAAGCTCTTTGCTCTTGCCCTCATCACGAACTGGGCTACCGGTATGACTGATGAGGACAACGACGGCAGTGAAGTCGATTCCGTTGCCGCAAGGGCATCCGGGGCATTCAGTTCTTATCTTGAGGATGTAATCTGCAGCCTCGGCTGAAGCTGCAAGCATCTGAAGTCAGCAGGAGACCTATATCTGCAGGGAATTCTGTTCATTGCTGAAAACATGAGTTTATGGCACAAAATGGTATATGAAATAAGGGATTCTTCCCTTAATCGTCATGTCTTTCCCTTATTTCGGGTTTAGTTTTAAGGAAAAGTATCACAATGCATCTTGCCTTGGAAAAACAGGTTAAAGGGAATGGACAGTTCAATGCTTGATTCTTCTTCGAAAAATTCCGCAGAGATGTTCTTTTTTGTTTACAGATTTTGGAATTTATATTAAATATGTAAACAAGGAGGCATGTCTGTGG
>CAZKIT010000184.1:0-3531 GCA_964552905.1 uncultured Spirochaetaceae bacterium | reverse complement strand
TAGTATCTTCGCTGCTGTTGAAACATGAAACGATGATGTAGAACTCGGAGCACACAGCCGGATCTTTTCCTGGAGGAAAATTCTCCATAGCAGATATGTCCTTCTGCATAACGTTGAACTTTATGCCTCTAAGCCTGAGAGTTAACATCAAAAGTGTATATGAGTTTTCGTGCGTTTATTAGTTCTATGGTTTTACAGACGAAAAGAGATATTGTCTATGGTGCTAGACAATGCTTCCTGTCATAAGAAGACATTCAGAGTCGTAAAATATGAATCTCTCTCTGAGCATGTCCTTAGTATTGGCTATCAGGTCGAGAATGAGTGGTATCTTTCGTTCCTTATATTCACTTGCTCTAAATCGAATTGCACTGTGCCGGAATGATTTTCGAAGCAGATATATATTTCACTTAGTCTATTCATTAGCTACCGTAATAACTTGGACTGTATATAATTGTCTTGCAATAAAAAAGTACCCTGGAAAAACCAAGGTACTCTATGAATTATCAATTATATAAAATTAGTCTGTATAAATCTTCAAGGTTACAGTTGCCTTGTATTCACCAACGATATTGTACTGAACTGTATCCTTACCATACTTCTTGAGAGTAAACTTAAAACTACCGGACTCATATTTACCAATCAAATTTGTTGCAGCAATTGTCTTAAAAACATGTTCATCAGTGTCCGTTGAACTTAAATCATAGGAGTCACCAAGTGCTGAATTCTCGATTGTCATTGTGTATCTGATTTCCTTCTGATTATCCACACTGTTTTTATCATTCGAAGTTGCTGTAACTGTCCCTGAGGATTCCTGAAGTTTCATATTTCCACTGAGCTTAACAGAATAATTAACCTTCTGGTTATTCTCATAAGCAAAATATGTTAGGTAATAACCTGTTTTGTCCAACAGAGTCCAGTTATCCTTATCTACATCCATGACAATCAAATCTTCATGCTTTACATCAGCAAAATTTGTATTGTTAATTTTATTTTCTGAATAATCAGCTGTTGTTATAGCAACAAGATATTTCGGATACTGCTTAAGAACAACTTTGACATCTGTATCTTTCTTTAAAGTACTGGAATCTTTAGTTTCCAAAATTTCTCTGTCGCCAACTGTATCATTGGCAACAAGTGCATTCACAGTTGCAGCAAACATTGGTGCTACCATCAGAAGTGCGAGTGCGAGTACGATAATTGATTTTTTCATTGTAGTATTCTCCATTTCTTTTTTAGTTTCATTTAAATCAACATGGGCAAGATAAAGAAAAAGGTGTGAATCGTCTGTTTGAATTCTAACAAAGTAAATAAATTTTCAAATAATTGTTAAATTTTGTTAAATTTATCAGGCTCTGAAGTCGAAGGCCGTCCTCTCCGACGTCGAATTGTTTCGTGTATAATAAATTGTTCCGCAGCGACGGAATCCGTATCTGAGGAGGGCGGACTGCATCGTAGTGTTGTCGCGGTGCGTGTCTATTCTTATGTAAGGGACTTTTGTTAAGGAGAAGTTAAATATTGTACGTGTAATGTTCCTTACTCTTCCGGAGGATGCCACACGGTGTATCACGCCGTAGGGTTCGTCGTATGACCATTTGCCTTCTATCGTATTATATGCTTCTTCTCCTTTGGTGTCGAAGACGAAGACTGCTTCAATTATCTCCTGTTTGTTTTCTTTTCCTGTTTCTGTTTTTTTATCTGTGTCTGTATTAATGTCTGTATTTGTGTCTACGTCTGTGTCTGCGTCTTTTTCTGCTTCTGTAGCTGTTCCTGTTATTACATAGAGGCGTTCCTGTCTGATGTCTTCCAGTGTGAGCTCTCTGGGAGGGTAGGTTGTTCCCCACTGATCGGGGTTGCCATGTGTCCGCATGTAGCTACGTGCACCTTCATATATATCATATATGGCCGTGAGATCTTCCTTTACCGCTTTTCTTATCGTCATAGTGCTATTACTTCGTCGTAGTGGGTGAGTGTGTAGTTCCAGTCGATGACGGGAGCAAGTGTCCGCTGCTCCGCATCGTCAAAGCCCGGGGAAGATATGCAGTAGACCTTCCTGAACGGTGTTGCCAGTCCTGCTCTGAGACCGTTGGGCGAATCTTCGAAGCAGATTGCGTCTTCCGGTGCTGTGTGTGCTGTCTCGAGGGCAAGGCGGAATACGTCAGGTTCGGGCTTCGACGGAAGGTCCTCCCTTCCTGCGATAATGTATTCTTCGTCGAAGAGATCCTTTATTCCCGCATTGAGGTAGTACCACGCCATGTTCATCTTCGGGGCCGAGGAGGCGATGAGGACTTTTATGTTGTCTCTTTTGAGGCGGAGGATGAATTCTCTTGCTTCTGTCTCTATTTTGAGACTGCGTTCTCTGCAGAGTTCAAGGTAGATGGTCTCCTTCTCCTCGCTGACTGTATCGAGTGTCTCTTGAGGAGTATTGTCGCCGAGTATTTTCCTGACACAGCTGTAGTCCGTCATTCCCATCATCGAGTCGTACTCTTCGTCGCGGAAGGGGCGGTTCCTGTATTTCAGTGAGATTTCATTCCAGGCATCCCTGTTCTCCCTGTAATCGAAGTACAGGGTGCCGTTGAAGTCGAATACGACTGCACTAGCGTTCTTCAATCGGGGTGACCTCCCTCTCGGGAAATCCCGTGTAGACCTGTCTCGGGCGTCCTATCTTCATGTACTCGTCATGCTTCCATTCGAGGTAGTGGGCTATCCAGCCGGGGAGTCTTCCCATCGCGAACATCACCGTATAGAGGTTTGCCGGGATTCCCAGCATCCTGAATGTTATTCCCGTATAGAAATCGACATTGGGGTAGAGGTGGCGTGAGACAAAGTAGTCGTCATGTGTCGCCTTCTCCTCGAGTTCCATCGCTATGTCGAGAAGGGAGTCATGCTGGTGTGTAGAAGCCATGACTTCGAGGCATATGTTCTTCGCAATCTTCGCTCTCGGGTCGAATGTCTTGTATACCCTGTGACCGAAGCCCGAGAGTCGGAACGGGTCGTTCTTGTCCTTGGCCTTTCTTATCACCTCGTCGATCGTGAGGTTGTCGTTCCTGATTTTCGTGAGCATGTTCATGACTGCCATGTTCGCGCCGCCGTGCCTGGGTCCCCAGAGCGCGCAGCATCCTGCCGCTACTGCGGCGTAGAGGTTGGCCTCCGACGAGCCGACGAGTCTGACGGCCGTCGTCGAGCAGTTCTGCTCGTGATCGGCGTGTATGATGAGAAGCTGGTTGAGTGCCTTGACGTGTACCGGGTTGGGGGTGTAGTTGTTGACAGATGTGTGGAACATCATGTTCAGGAAGTTCTCGCAGTAGGAATATTCGTACCTGGGTTCGAGGAACTCCGTTCCCTCCATCTGGCGGTATGTGTATGCAGCGATCGTTCTCATCTTCGAGAGGAGCCTCGTTACTGTGAGGTCTATGTTCTCCTCGGGGTCTCTCTCGTCGAGCTCGGGGTAGAATGCACTTAGCGATGCGACCATAGCGACGAGTATGCTCATCGGGTGGGCCGTGGAGGGGTAGCCGCGGAGGAACTCCTTCA
>CAZKIT010000183.1:0-3537 GCA_964552905.1 uncultured Spirochaetaceae bacterium | reverse complement strand
CCTTCTCCATTCCCCCGATTGATGTGAGGAGCATGTTGTCTCCCGTGTCCCCGTCCGGAATCGGGAAGACGTTGAGGTCGTTGACGCTCTTGACGTGAGACCTCAGATTCTCCACGCCCGCTCTAATCATTCTTGCCAGCAGTTTTCCGTCTATTGTCCTGCTCTGACTCATATCCCCTCCGTTTTTCAGTTCTGATTCGTGAATGTGACTTCCTGCCCGAATGCCCAGATACCTACGGCATCAGGTCCGATTGATGCGCCGATAATCGGCCCGATATAACCGACTTCGACTTCCTTCGGCTTGATCTCGCTCTTTATGAGTGCAACAAGTTCGTCAACCTCATCCTTTGTGCAGTCTGCATGCGCGACGTAGACAGTCTGGTTCCCAGCGTCTATTGCATTTTCCTTGAGAAGAGCAACGATTTCCTTGAAGGAGTTCTTTCTGCCCTTCACCTTTTTGAATGCAACCTGGACACCGTCCCTGTCGGAAATGAGAATCGGCTTGATTCCCATGAGGTTTCCGAAGAATGCCGAGGAAGCAGATACACGTCCCGCTCTCTTGAGATAGTCAAGAGTATGTACCGTGACGTACTGCTGGACTGTCTTTCTTATCGAAATGACGTAATCCCTTACTTCATCGGCACTCCTGCCTGTCGCAGCATACTTTGCAGCTTCTATGGCAAGCATTCCCTCTCCCATCGACGCATTGAGGGAGTCAACTGAATATATCTTTGCATCAGGATAGTTCTCGAGAAGCTTCTTTGCAGCTACAAAGCCTGTATTGACGCTTCCGCTCTGCTTAGAGGAGCAGCCGATGTAGACGATGTCATATCCTTCTTCCAGGTACTTCGTGAATATTCTGTTGAATTCCTCGACAGGAACCTGTGTTGTCGTGATTCTCTTTCCCTCTCTGAGCTTCTCGTAGAGGGCATGAGCATCCTCATTGCTCCATGTGAGGAGTGCGGGAGAGACATTTCCGTCCTCGACGGTGCTCATTCTTCCGTAGTCTATGCCGTACTTTTCAAGCATGTCCGCTCTGAGATCGGAGCATGAATCTGTGATGACTTTTACTTTTCTCATAACTAAAATTCCCCGCTGAATGGATTTACGGACTTCAAGGTGCCGTACTGCCCGTTTTTAATGTACCACAGAAAACTAAACTGAAAATAAACTCGAAAGATGCTACAATACTGAAGAAACATAAGGAGGACAGAGAGTCAGATGTTCCATATTCTTGTCTGCGATGACGACAGGCACACGCGCATGCTTCTTGAAGCGGTACTCAGAAATGAAGGCTATGAAGTGTCCCAGGCAGGAGACGGAGTCGAAGCTCTGTCGGTTCTCAAGAGAGAGCACATCGACCTCGTCGTGCTGGATGTCATGATGCCGAAGATGAACGGCTATGAATTCACAAAGAAAGTCAGAGAGAGCGACTCCTCGCTCCCAATCCTCATGGTTACGGCAAAGCAGATGCCGCTTGACGAGAAGATGGGCTTCATAGCGGGAACCGACGACTACATAACAAAACCCATCGACGAGGAGAAGCTGCTCTTACACATAAAGGCCCTCCTCCGGAGATTCCGTATCAGGGAGGAAAGGAAGATAGTCAACGCAGATGTCACCCTCGATTACGATTCCCTTACCGTGAAACGCGGGGACGAGGTGGTCGAACTTCCCCAGAAGGAATTCCTGCTTCTCTACAAGCTTCTGTCCTACCCGGGCCAGATATTCACCCGCATCCAGCTCATGGATGAGATATGGGGAGAAGAGAGCGAGACCGGATGGGAGACCGTCACGGTCCATGTAGGAAGACTCAGAAAACGCTTCGAAGGCTGGAACGAATTCGAGATAAGCGCAGTAAGGGGACTGGGATACAAGGCGGTGTGGAAATGACGAGGAAAGAGAAGGAAAAGGAGTTCAGGAGCAAGCTCGCGCTGACGCTGCTTCTCTCGATAGTGGTATTCATCATAATCACCGTCGCGATGCTTATGACTTACCTCATACTCTTCCTGCTTTCGAGCGGCGGTGTCGTCGAGCATGCACAGTGGAAACTCCTCGACATCATGGTCTTCGTCTTCTGCTCGAGTCTCGTCATAGGTCTCATCCTCACGAACTCGATGGGAAGAGCAGTAATCATGAGGCCTGTCTACCGTGTTGTCAGGGGACTCAACAGACTTGCCGACGGGGACTTCAGTGCACGTCTCCACATCGGAAAGCCTCTCGGGGACTACCCGACGTTCAGGGATGTGGTGAAGAGCTTCAACAGGGCCGCCGAGGAACTCGAGCACACGGAGATGCTCCGCTCCGATTTCATCAACAACTTCTCCCACGAGTTCAAGACCCCGATAGTTTCCATCGCGGGATTCGCAAAGCTCCTGAGACGCGGGAACCTCACCGAAGCGGAGAGAGACGAATACCTTGCGATAATCGAGGAGGAATCACTGAGGCTTGCCGACATGGCCAACAATGTCTTGACGCTGACGAAGGTCGAGAACCTCACAATCCTCACTGCTGTCACATCATTCAATCTCTCCGAGGAGATACGCTCCTCGGTTCTCCTTCTGGAGAAGAAATGGACACAGAAGCACATCGACATGGACATCGACTTCGGGGAGTACATGATAGCGGCGAATGACGAACTGTTGCGTCACGTGTGGATAAATCTTCTCGACAATGCCATAAAGTTCTCCGACGACGGCGGAAGAATAGCGATAGGAATAGAGGAAGAGGGAGATTATCTGGAGGTATCAATCGCGAACACCTGTCCCGATATTCCCCCGGAGAAGCTCGAGTACATCTTCAACAAGTTCTATCAGGCTGACGAATCACACTCGAACCAGGGTAACGGAATCGGACTCGCGGTCGTGAAAAAGATCTGTGACCTTCACCGCGGAACGGTAACGGTGAAAAGCGAAGGCGGCACAACGGCGTTCACGGTACGGCTCCCGAAAGAACAGAACAGCTGAATCAATTTTTCAGGGCACCAATCGGCACGACAAGGACACCGTCAGGACGCCTGTATGCCATGTTTCCGACAGCTGTAAGCACCATCAGGAACGACGGTGCATTCATCTTATCCAAGTCGATGCATTCAGCAAGTGCCTTGAGGGATTCAGCCCCCTTCTCAATATTCCTGTCTCCGCCGAGCTTGACCTCTATAAGTCCGTATTTTCCGTTTCTGCAGTGAATGACAGCATCACACTCGAGACCTGCCTTGTCCCTGTAATGATAAACGTCGGCGTCAAGTGCGTCAGCATAGACCCTGAGATCCCTGACAGCCAGCGTTTCAAACATGAAGTCCATCGTTTCAAGATCCGTCACAAGGTCCCCCGGCCCGAGGCGCAGAGAAGCCGTCGCAATCGACGGGTCTATGAAATATCTTGTATCGGAAGTTCTTAGCGCAGTCTTTGACCTGAGATTCGGATTCCATGCCTCCATATCTTCAATGACGAAAATCTTCTTCAGTGCGGTGATGTAAGATGAAATGGTGTTGCGTGAAGACTCCATCGTCTCGTTGACGCTTATATCATCAATGAG
>CAZKIT010000182.1:0-3574 GCA_964552905.1 uncultured Spirochaetaceae bacterium | reverse complement strand
CACGGAGAATCTCCTCTCCGTCGAAGGTGAATCTGAAGTAGAAGGAGAAGTAACTGAGCGGTGTCGCCGATGCCACGGAGACTGTATAGACGGAACCTTCCTTCTCGTCTATGTCACTGTGATTCGTGAAGTCATTCTCCGTCCATGTCTTTCCGCCTATGTAGAATGCGGCCTTTCCGTCACCCGACGGCGCATTGTAGTCGTAGTCAACCTTGAGAACACCGCCCATGTTGTCTTCGTTCTCCGTGAAGCTGAACGTGATGTTCTCCGGCATCCAGAGAGAGTAGACTGATGAGACTGTCTCTGCGTCGGTATTCGACTGGTAGACAGGAGATTTCTCCCCGATGCTGTATCCGTTGACGATTCTGTATGTGTAGAGGGTGTTATCCTCGAGTGTCGTGTCCGTTATTGAATAGACGCCGTCTGCCGAAGTGACTTGTGTATCAAGTGTTGTCCAGTTATCACCGTCATCTGTCCTGTCGATGCGGAATGCCGGGGCTATGTCATCCTTCTCGGGAAGGGCCGGAGCTGTCCAGGAGAGTGTCACCTCTCCTCTCTTCTTACCTGACGTTGTCTTTATGTTTTCGACTCTCCCCGGAGTGAATGAGTCATCGGTCGTTATCGAATAGACGTCGCTCTCGACAGAACTTATTTCACTTTCTCCCGAGAAGATCTTCATTCTGATTTTGAAATCGTAAAGTGTGTCAATGTTGAGGGATGAAGACGGAATCGAGTGGGTCTGGTCTGCCACATCAGAGTCGGAGAGTTCTTCTTCTTCCCACTCGGTCGATGTGGAAATCTTCTTCAGGACGGAGAGCTTGTAGCTGTAGAGCGGTTCGGGAGAGCGTGAGTTGTCGAGAACGGAGTAGAGGTTCGAAATGTTCCAGGAAAGTGTCACATTCTTTTCTGTTGCCACTGCCGAAAGGATGATTTCTCCTACCGTTCCTCCTTCGAAGAAGTCGCTCGGCTCCGAGTAGAGGACGGATGTCGAGGATGCTCCCTTCTCGGTTTTCATCGCGACAATCGAGAAGACGTAGGACGAATTCGTACTCTCGCCCTTGAGCTTGTATGATGTTTCAGAAGTTACGACATCGACGAGCTTGAAGCCGCGGGCGATGAGCGTCGAGTAACTTTCCTTTCTGTTCGTCGTGGTTGATGATGCGCCGTATTCCGTCGCGGGGACGGCCCAGATCTGGTAGCTTGTGGCGCCTTCCACCTCATCCCATGTTATTTCGATGGTGTCCCTGAGTCCGTTCGTTGCATTTACCGCTGTCGGCTTCAGCGGGGCCGAATGAGGAGTGAAGCCTGTTGTCGGCTCTGCCGGAGGTGCAGCAGAGCATGATGCAAGAAGTATGATGATGGAGAGGCTGATAAGCCACGTATGTATGTTTTTTTTCATGATAGTTAATCTTTACCACCCGCATTCCGGGTTCCTTGTGCATGATATGCTTCATGTAAAGTTATATCAAGTCTATACAACCTTCGTTTCTGACGAATAATGTAAAATTGTACATATAAAACAGTTATGTCCAAAAAATATAAGGAATTGTGTTTGATTGTGAACACTGATCCGACTGGACAGGGGTTCTTCTGTAGTATAGGACGTGTTCTGTGATCGGATTTCGCCTCCGTTCATCAGCAGGACTTCAGTACCGGACTTCGGAGTATCTGGCGGATGACTCTGCTTATTTCCCTTCAGGAGTAAAAACAATATAATCGACCTGATGAGGATACTTTGCATTTCAGATACTACCCGTTCTCTTGCCTTCTCCTCCCGTGTGGGGGAGATATACAAGGACGTTGATCTGATTCTGAGTGCAGGGGACATGCCGCTCGAGTCATACGATTATGTGTCGACACTTCTCCACAGCGATCTTCTCTACGTATACGGCAATCACAACCTCAAGGACTGGCGCAAGGCTGTACTTCATGAACACAGCTTCATTGACGGTGTGTCTGACAGCTACGGCATAAAGTTCTACGGTTTCATGATTGACGGAAAGTGCTACAGGGACCCGAAGTCGGGACTCCTCGTTGCAGGGCTGGGAGGCAGCATGCTCTATAACGGCGGAGACAGCCAGTACTCGGAGCGTCAGATGATGAGGCGTATGCTTAGACTCGTTCCGCAGCTGTTGTACAACAAGCACCGTTACGGCCGCTATCTCGATATTCTGGTGACGCATGCGCCGCCGTACGGCATCGGGGACGGGACAGACCTCTGTCACAGGGGATTCAAGACACTTGTCGGGTTCATCGACCGCTTCCAGCCGAAGTATGTGCTTCACGGACACATTCACCTCGACGACAGGAATGCACCACGTATCCGCGAACGGGGAAAGACAAAGATAATCAACGTTTATGCTTCCTATCTTCTGGAAGACGACACACTGGGAGGGAACCATAGTGGCCGATAGACTTACCGTCATTGACGATTTCGTAAAGGCAAAGCGCAGGGCGAGGCTGCAGCGCGTATTCTCGACATTCAGATGGCAGAACCCTGATCTGCTTTCCTTCTATGAGGTTACGAAGCTTATTAAGCCCGAGAGCCAGTCATACAAGGGAATGCAGACAATCGAAGTGAAGAAAATCATTGGAAGCGAGAACCGTTACCATGATTTCTCGTCTGCGTTTCTCCCCAAGAACAACTCCATAGAGCGCAAGTGGGAGAACATAGACGCTGCAAGGCTTGACGACGTGCCTCTTCCCCCCATCAGCGTCTACAAGCTGGGAGAGTGGTATTTCGTCCGTGACGGCAACCACCGCGTGTCGGTGGCGAAGACCAGAGGACAGGAATTCATCGACGCCGAGGTCGTCGAACTCTCGTCAAAGGTCCCCCTTCACGAGGGCATGACTCTCAACGAGCTCAGGAAGGCCGTAGTGGAATGCGAGAGGCAGCGCTTCATCGAGCAGTACAATCCCACGTATTTACCTATGGATAAGATTGTATTCACGACTCCCGGCTCATACCCGGAGATGGTGAACCACATCCTTGTCCACAAATACTATGCAAATGAACATGCCGACCATACTCTGACATTTGAGGAAGGCGCCGTCAGCTGGTATGAAAATGTCTACAGACCCGTTGTCGATGCAGTCGACAAGAAACATCTTCTCTCCCGTTTTCCCGGACAGACGGAAGCTGATCTCTACATGTGGCTTGTGAAGAAATGGGACGAGATGAAGAGAAAGAAGGCCGGCGTGACTGAAGACGAAGCCGCTGACGACATAAAGAAGACAGGCGGAAGACACATCTTCCGGAACTGGTTCAGGTTCATAAAGGAAAAACTCAGCAGGAAATAGAAATGAGCAGAGCAGACAGGATATTCGTTGAGAACATAAAGGACATACTCCAGAACGGAGTGAGTGACGAGAATCTGGAGGTTAGGCCGCACTGGAGTGACGGCACTCCTGCCCACACGATAAAGAAGTTCGGAATCGTGAACAGGTACAACCTGAGGGAAGAGTTCCCGATCATCACGATAAGACGCACGTACATGAAGTCGGCCATAGACGAACTATTGTGGATATGGCAGAAGAAGTCGAACAACGTCCATGACCTGAAGTCCCACGTATG
>CAZKIT010000181.1:0-3576 GCA_964552905.1 uncultured Spirochaetaceae bacterium | reverse complement strand
GCTTAACTGAGAGTGAAATTAATGCAGTAATAACTTTTACAAAAAATAAGGAGGATAAGTAATGACAGCAGAACAAGAGAAATATATAATAGAGAAGTATCCGAATTTTTGGGACGGAGTGTATTGCCCAGACGGCTGTTTAGAGTTTCGTAACCATCGGTTTCCTGAGGAATATAGGGGTTTTATTCAGTATATTAATCTATATAATCGTGTTTATCGTCGTTTGGCTTATAAAAGTGGAGTTATAGATGAATACTTATCACGAAAAATACTTAGTCCTAATGAGTTTAGGAGACAAATGAATCTACAACACATCAACGTAGCAAGTAGTGGAGTAAAATGCGGTGCTTTTTCTTTACCTTTGGCATATTGTTACCTAAATGAGCGAATACAGACTTTTAGCGAATTGATTAAGGCTGTGGTATTTATTTCAGTAATTATAAATACACAGGGATTAGAGGATTCAAGTATAAATACGTTTATTACAGAGAGAATAGATGATGCATATTTAGTGTATGAAATAATTCATCCTAACCGCATTTACAGTGCAATATATGATTATAGAAGTACAGACGTTTTAGAAAAACGTTTTAGGGATATTGATAAAATTTTATCAAGGCACGATAGATACGTTTATTTTCAAAATCATACAAATGCTAATGATTTCATAAATCCGAGAAAGAGGGAACTGTATAACTTGTTTGTAAGATTGCTCAAAGAAAGGCAATGTGTGAAAGAGAATAAACAACACAAATTAAGAATTTGCACAAGTGTTATAGACGAGGAAACTTTTCTTATAAATTGTATCAACTTTTTAGACGAAATACAGGTGTATAATAGTAGGGTATTTTATTCTCGTATGATTTCTCTTTTAGGAGGGGGAGGATTGGGCGAGATAAAAGATGTAGACTGTCCCCTTATATTATGTGATATTTTTGAACAAGTAAGGGAGTTTAACAAGCAGATTTGCGAAGAAGTAGAGGAGTAAGTAAAATGAAAATAGGTCTTTTGGCAGTTGATAGCAAGTATCCTAATTTAGCATTAATGAAAGTTAGTGCGTACTACAAAGCGAATAATCACTCAGTAGAATGGTATAGTAACTTTGAGAATTACGATATAGTGTTTGCAAGTAAGATATTTTCTTTTACGCCAGACTTCAACGAGTACATTAACGCAGACAAAGTCTATAAGGGAGGTAGTGGGTATGATATTAAAAGCACATTACCAAAAGAGATAGACGACTGCACGCCTGATTACTCAATATATCCGCAGATAGACGATGAAACGGCATACGGATTTTTAACGAGAGGGTGTATTCGTAATTGTGAATGGTGCATAGTACCAAAGAAAGAGGGCAGTATAAGTATATACAGAGATATTGAACAGATAGCAACTGACAAGAGAAACAACATTATATTAATGGATAATAACTTTTTGGCAAGCGGAGATTATGCAACCGAGCAACTGCAAAAGATTATTAGTTTAGGTTTAAGAGTTGATTTTAATCAAGGTTTGGACGCAAGATTAGTAACCGAGCAGAATGCAAAACTATTAGCGAAAGTAAATTGGAGCAGATGTATTCGTTTCGCAAGTGATACGCCAAACGAGATAAAGGACGTAGATAAAGCAATAAGACTACTTAAAAAGAATGATTTCTCAAAGCAAGTATTCATTTATTGCTTACTCCAAAAAGATGTCCGAGAGTGTTTAGATAGATTAAACTATTGGAAAGTAATGGAGGTAAAGTACGGAATACGAATAAGCCCCTTTGCTCAACCTTATAGGGAGTTAGAAAAGAGGACGCAAAAAATACCGCAATGGCAAAAAGATATGGCGAGATGGTGCAATAGAAAATGGTTGTTCAAAACAACAAGTTTTGCAGAATATTCGCCGAGAAAAAACTTTAAGTGTAGAGAATACTTAAACAAGTAAAAGTGTTTGAGATTAAAACGATTTAATAACTAATAAAAAGAAAAAAGGAGAAATAAAAATGAGTACAAAAAACTTAATCAAAGAAGAAGTAAATAATCCTATATGGATTTTTGATGTAAACGGAAGAAGTTACAAGATTTGTTTGTCTTTAAGTAGAGAAAATTTTAGTGCAACAAAGTATTCTATTGAGACAGAAACTTTGGAATTTACCCAGGAGCCAGGCTATTTTTATTTTTTGTCTGTTTGTGATAAAATAACAGACGACGAAGTTTACGAAGGTTATATAGAGGGCGAGGAATACAAAAGTATAGACGATGCTATAAATTCTTTCCCTGAGGATATGCAAATAGGCATAAGAAGACTTATAGAACTTTGTAGTCTAAAAGATGTTGAGTACAAAGAAAAAGAAAGTCGTGGCGATGTATACGCAGGAATAGAGGGTATTAAATGCTACTTTAAGGAACACAATGACAACTTCTTAAACTCTATAACAGACGAAGTAAGAGAGGGTGTGCGAAAGTACATATTATCGCTAACAGACAGAAAGGTTATTGAGTTGTGGAATAGGCGTTTTGCTAACGAAAAAAATTATCTTGCATTTGAGATATATGATGCAACTCCAAAAATATATAAAGCACTATGTTCATACGACGCAGTAGATAAAGAGTATAGTTTGTCAGAGTTAAAAGAGTTTGATGGCAAAATCTACCGCAGATATAACGATTACGATTTATACGTATGGAGAGATGAGACAATAGGTAATTATCCAGAAGTCCGTACATTTAGCAACATAGACGAAATATGTTTAAGAGGGGAGTTGTTAAGGTTTATTGAAAATCACCCTTATATGTATGTTGATATTATCAACGAAGTAAAAGAACAATTAAAAAATAAGGAAAGTAACAACTAAATAACTTACTACAATGGAGCAACAAGACAACAGAACGGACTATTTGATAAATATGTCCGATGAGAAAAGCAAAGATTGGGGCGATTTCAAAATGCAGAAAGCAAAAGAAATTGCAAAAAAGATAGCAGACTATCAACTACCTACCATACCTTTTCTTACTGATGAAGATGAGGTAAAAGCAACGGCGTATTCTGTCTATAAGGAATTGCAGACGAAGTACAAAGGCGAGTCCTTTGCAATATTGTTAGATATAACGCCAGGACACTTTAACAACACCCTAAAAAGACAATTCAAAGACAAGTGTATTAGTATCTACACACCAGGTAAAGAATTATCTTGGAGCAAAGGTTGTATGCGATTAGGAAAGTTTAACCGATTTATTAAAGAGTGTTAGGAGAAATAGTAATGGAAGAGCCTATATTAAATATTAAGGAGATGAAAAGACAGCCAAAAATACTAAAGATAACGGCAGACGAAGTCAGTAGAGCAGACTTACTGACAGACCTCTTAGTTAAAGCCGTAGACGTACCGCAAGGTGAGGGTTGTGGCGATTGTTTCTTTAGTACGGACAAAGGAGGTACGAATAAAATAAAGGGCAATAGGGCGAAAATGTGTATGAAATACGCTTGTACGCCACTCTCCCGAACTGATAAACGGAATGTAAGATTTATAGAAACAAGAAAGGAGGACGAGATGTAGAGAAGTAAAGAATAGACAAAGTAGAGGGGCAAACG
>CAZKIT010000180.1:0-3588 GCA_964552905.1 uncultured Spirochaetaceae bacterium | reverse complement strand
CTTCTACTTCGGAACGGAGTACGAGTTCTATCTCTTCCCGATGAACGAGGACGGCACACATTCCCTCATTCCCCTCGACAGAGAAGGCTACATGGCATCATCCCCGCTCGACAGGGGGGAGGCGATAAGACGTGAAATATGCCTCATGCTCGAGGAATTATCGCTTCATCCCGAGGCATCCCACCACGAGGAGGGACCGGGACAGAATGAAATCGACTTCTCGTATTCGACACCCCTCGAGGCTGCAGACAACGGCGAGACCTTCTGCCAGGTTGTAAGGACAGTAAGCATGCGTAACGGACTCTGGGCCGAGTTCTCCCCCAAGCCTCTCGGAAACGAGCCGGGAAACGGCCTCCATATAAACATCTCCGTGAAGGGGACAGACGGCGACGGCCTGAGGTACATGACTGCGGGAATCATGAAATACATAAGGGAGATGACGCTCTTTTTCAATCCCGCAGAGGAGTCCTACAGGAGACTGGGACGCAACAAGGCCCCGAAGTACATATCGTATTCGTACGGGAACCGCTCGCAGCTCATACGCATCCCTGCTGCATCGGGACCGTATGTCAGGGCCGAGGTGAGAAGCCCCGATGCCGGATGCAACATATATCTTGCGTTCGCGCTTCTGATTTCAGCGGCAGCGGAAGGAATAGAACAGAAGCTCGAACCGCCGGAGAGCATGGACTATAATCTCTACAGTACCGGTATGGATGAGAAGAGTCTCCTTCCCTTATCTCTGGAAGAGGCTAAGGCGGAAGCGGCGGAGAGTGAATTCCTGAAACGTACTCTCCCCGGAGAGGTCATTTCCTTTTACCTGGGTTGACGAATGCTTGACGAGAGAGTCTATTCCGTTTTGATTGTATCATCAGGGGAAAACTTCACGAAGTTCGTGTCTCCTCTCATTCCCGAGACGCGATACTATCCCGTGAAGATTCTTTCCTCTGCCGTTCTGGCGAGACGGAGCGGTATGTTCAGAGCCTATGACATCGTGATGATAAACAGCCCGCTTCCCGACGAAAGCGGTCTCGCTCTTGCCCTCGATCTCTCGCGGACGGGAACGTCATCGGTTCTCTATCTATCTCCTTCATCGCTGTACAGCGAAGCGGAAGCGGCACTGAGGGGAAGCGGTGCATACATACTGAAGAAACCTCTCTCCCTTCCTCTCCTCGAGACTGCAGTATCTTTCATGACGAGTACAAGCGACAGGATAACCAGGCTTGAGAAGGAAAAGGTGAAGGTCGAGGAGAAGATGGAGGAGATAAAGCTCGTATCGCGGGCAAAGCTCATTCTCATGAGTGAGAGAACGATGAGCGAGGACGAAGCCCAGCGCTACATCCTGCGGGAAGCCATGGACAAGTGCATCTCCAAGAAGGAGGAGGCTGCTCTCATCATCAATACTTACAGGCCGCTCTAGTCCCTGAGACAGCCTATCGGAATGACAAGAACTCCGTCCGGTCTTCTGCAGCCGTATTTTCCGGCTGTGATTACAAGCTTGAGATCCGGCTTTTTCAGCTCGGCGCTGTTCCCGGCGTTATGCTGTTCTATGAGAGCTTCGATTCTATTGAGGTTCCCAGCTCCCTTTTCTCCGAGCTTGAATTCGATCAGGGCATATCTCGAGTCAGAGAGATGAAATACAGCATCGGCTTCGAGTCCGTATCTGTCGTTGTAATACGAGAGGCTTCCCCTGTTTGCTGACGAGTAGACCTTCAGATCCCTTATGCAGAGTGACTCGAAGAGAAAACCGAGTGAACGGAAATCAGAGTAGAAATGCCCGGGGGAGAGCCCGTGTGCGGCTACAGCCAGCGACGGATCGATCAGATTCCGTTTTCTCCTTGCCCTGATTGCAGACTTCGACCTTATGGCGGGACACCATGCGCCGATGTCATCGATGATATAAAGAGTCTCGAGGGCGGTGATATATGACAGGATTGTCTGACCTGCCACCTCAAAGTCGGTCTTTACGTCACTGATGATTGACTTTGTCTCAGCCAGCGTACATATGTTTCTTGCGTATGAATGAAGAATTACCTGTAAAGAAAATGTCCCCGAGAATGTCGAAACAGCAGTGTCAGTTTCTGAGACATCCCAGGGGAACAACAAAGACCCCGTCTTTGCGCCTGTAGGCGTACTTCGTTGTTCCTGTAAGAACCATGAGGAAAGAGGGAGAATTCATGGAATCTGTATCGAGACGGCCCTGGAGCTTCTTCAGATTATCTGCTCCTTCCTCTATTCTTGTTTCTCCTCCGAGTTTGATTTCTACAAGACCGTATCTGCCGTCCCTCAGAACTATGACGGCATCACACTCAAGCTCTGTCTTGTCTCTGTAGTGATAGACCTTTCCGTCTATCGAATCCGCATAGACTCTGAGATCTCTGATACACATCGTTTCAAATATAAAGCCGAATGTTCTGGCATCCTTTATGAGTGCTTCGGGGCCGGCTCCCAGTGCCTGGACTGCAATCGAGGGATCCGAGAAGTATCGGGTAGGGGATGTCCTTACTGCGGTCTTGCTTCTCAGATTCGGATTCCAGGCCGGCATGTTCTCCACAATGAAGATATTCTCCAGAGCATTGATGTAGGATGCCACTGTATCCGGGTCAATTGAATTTCCTGACACCATATCTCCGGCAAGAACTGCATTTGTAGCCTGGGTTCCCTGATTGCGGGCATAGGAGCGCATGAAGAAGTCGACCTTTTCCGCCTTTCTCGCCATTTTCCCTTCCCTGACAATATCACTGTGGATTGTTGTTTTGTAGAGGTCTTCCGCACTTTTTAGTGCATGTCTCTCCGACATCATAAGAGACTCAGGCCATCCGCCTCGTGAGCAGAGGAAAGCAAGTCTGTCGATGTCTATATCACTGGTGGCGGAGATTTCATCCTTAGTGTCGAAAAGCGAAGAAAGGCTGACCTTTCCGTTAGAATCTCCGGATTCATAGAGGCTCATCGTCCTCATGAGAATACGGGAGATCCTTCCTGTTCCGGTGTGTTTGATCTTATCTCTGTCGGCGGAAACGGATGAACCTGTCAGAATGAACTGCCCGAACTGGCTTCTTCTGTCAACTTCGTTTCTAATCTTGTCCCAAAGCCGCGGTGCAAGCTGCCATTCGTCTATGAGGCGGGGAGTAGCTCCCTCAAGAAGCGGCCCTATATTACCGTTCACACAATTCTCGAAAGGTTCGTCATCGGACATTCGGACGATGCTTGAAGCAATCTGGGATGCAGAAGTCGTTTTACCCGACCACTTTGCTCCCTCGATAAGAACTGCTCCACGGTATGAAAGTGTGTCTTTCAGGATGTCATCAAGTATTCTTTTTTTGTATTCCATTTTCTTCGAATATCCTTTTTTTACAATTTAATATAAATTAAGGAATAAATCAACACATTTCGGTAGTTTGGACCGTTTGCTTTCGGTAGTTTGGACCGTTTGCTCTCGGTAGATTGGACCGTTTGCTCTCGGTAGTTTGGACCGTTTGCTCTCGGTAGCATTGTACCAGTAGAAAAGGGTGGCATACAGCGTACACCACCCGTGCTTGAGATTGCGATTCTGCTCAGTCTGCGCAGAATGCAAAGATGAGCTCTGCCATC
>CAZKIT010000179.1:1820-3633 GCA_964552905.1 uncultured Spirochaetaceae bacterium | reverse complement strand
TTCTGCTGTCGACAAGCTTCCTGTCATCGAAGATGAAGTAGCCGTTGAATCTCTTGCCCGCGAGTAGGAGAGGGAACCAGAGCCTGTCATCCTCCCACATGTTGGAGTAATCGAGCTGGGAAATCTTAGCCCAGAAGGGCTTTGTCTCATCGCACTCGTCGATGAGAGTTCCGGAGTATGTATGTGTCGTGAAGACGTAGCCGATCATCCTCGTTCCGTCCCTGAACTGGAAGTAGAGTGTTCCCATGTCGACAAGGTCGGCGACATCGAGGCCGGTTTCTTCCCTGGTTTCCCTTATCGCGGCTTCAGTCTTCGTCTCCTCGAGTTCTATGTGACCTCCCGGTCCGTTGTAGTAACCGTCTCCCATTCCTCTCTTCTTGAGAATGAGGAGGATGTTGTCGCCGTCTATGACGTATGTCAGGACGCATCTCTCCGTCGGCTCCCACATATCCCAGTCGATATCGGTGGTCTTTTCGGCCTTTATGCACTCCTCGTTGAACTTGTCCTCGAGGTATGTCGGACTCTTCTTTTTCTCTTCTTCCTCCTTTTTTGCCTTCTCTTCCGGATGGAGTTCATAGTAGCAGTCATCACAGAGATTCTCGTCCCTTCCGAAGACTGCGTCCCAGCTCATCTTCTGGTGACACTTGACGCACCTCCGTCTCCATGGCCATACCTTCTTCCTTAGAAGTATGAGCGAGAGGAGGAAGAGGCCGAGAGCAACCCATTCGAGCCATGAGGGAAGTGCTTCCACCATGTCTATCATGATGAGAAGGAAATAGAAGAGGAGGAAGAGAAGGGCGATGAGAACAAGAGAGAATCTCTTCTTCTGTCCGTCCTTGTACTTTCTCAGTGACAGATTGAGTATGATGACAGTAATCATCACAAAGTCCAGCATCTGGGTGACAACAGTTAAAACCATGGTTCGATTCTATATGTTCCATCCCCGTTCTTCAACTTCGGCTTCATGTATTTTTGGTATATGCCCCTGCTGCCGCCTTTCTTCGTTCCCTCCGCACTCCCAGTGATACGATATTCCGCAGGCTGGAGTGATGGAAAATGCTGAGATTGAGTATGAAAATCAGAAAAGCTGTTGCAAAAACAACTATGGGAGCAGCATGTCGTTCAAGGATGGTGAAAAACATGAAAAAGTATCTTGTTGTTATAATTGCATTACTCGCTCTGATGATGGTTGTCTCATGTGACAACAAGACCAAGGAGCCGGAAAGTGTTATCGGAAAGGATCATATTCTATGATACCGGCAGCGTTCAGGAAGGAAAGTACATTGACGCAGAAGGAAACGAACAGACATACCAGTGGAGATATCTCGAGGCAATGACGACAGATGCCACATACGAAGATGCTGATTCCTTCATCTTCGGCTTCCATGCCGCAGCCGGTGCTGATGCATCCGCTCCTGACATGATTCTCACTGATACGACGGAAAACGTTAAGATAGGTTCCGGAAGGTACAACACGACGAAACTTGTCAGAACATGCCGCTCGGAAGATATGGACAGTTCCAACTATTACACACACGCTGCAAAAGTCTGTGATGCATTTACCTGCGGCGGATATGATGACTGGTTCCTGCCGAGTGCGGAGGAACATGAAGCAATGTTCAAGGTCGAGAGCCTCAAGTCACAATGGAAGGCGAACGATACTGGTCAAGTTCCGGTAACAGTGCATATGACTCCAGGCAGCTTACTGCGTCAACCGGAACAATTGAGACTGTAGGGAAAGGAAGCCCCTTATACGTAAGAGTTGTCTGCGCTTTCCTGACTTTTGAAGACTGACGTTCTTTCTTCTGTTTGC
>CAZKIT010000179.1:0-1720 GCA_964552905.1 uncultured Spirochaetaceae bacterium | reverse complement strand
CCGTAACTGGTGGCCTTTTCCTTTATCTGAGTTTTCACTGTAAGTATACTTTTGGAAAAGTATGACAAAAAGCAACAATATTTCATGGAAAAGTATGACAAAATCTCCATTTTTTTTGTTGCAAAATACGACAAAATCAGAGTAATCTTTTGGTATGAAAGAAAATAAGGTTCTCTATAGAAAAATCGAGGCTAGGATTGATGAATTTCTGTCATCGAATGACGGAAAAGTTCTTCTGGTGACCGGTGCGCGACAGACTGGCAAGACGTTCATCATAGAAAATGTCGCAGCAAAGCGCTTCAAGCACTTCGTGAAAATCGACTTTTATGAGAACAAGGTCGCGAAAACACTTTTCGAGGATGCGAAAGATGCTCACGACATACTCACTAGAATATCCGCACTGGGAAACACCGAACTTGTTCCCGGTGAGACTTTGATTTTCTTTGATGAGATTCAGGAATGCAGAGAGAGCATTACGCTCATCAAGTATCTCGTGCAGGAGGGAAGTTACAAATACATACTCAGCGGATCTCTTCTGGGAGTTGAACTGTATAATGTACGTTCCATTCCCGTAGGGTATATGGATTCCATAGAGATGTTCCCACTCGATTTCGAGGAGTTCGCCCTTGCCTGTGGAGTCTCAGCCGCTGTTCTGGATACTATACGTGATTCATTTGAAAAAAAGAAGGAAGTTGACGGGATTGTCCATGATCTGATGATGCGTCTTTTCAGACTGTATCTTGTCGTAGGGGGGATGCCTGCTGCCGTATCGAAATATCTGGAAACAAACAACATCGCGGAGGTCGTGAAGATTCAGGAGAGCATCATATTAAGGTATAAGGAAGATATATCGAAATATGAGATGGATGACAGAAAACTGAGGATAAGGCAGATATACAATCTCATCCCTGCGGAGCTGAATGAAAAGAACAAGCGTTTCGTATTACGGGATGCCGACAGGAATGCAAGAATGGACAGATATGAGAATTCCTTTGTCTGGCTCAGCAATGCCGGTGCTGCCATTCCCGTGTATAATGCAAAGGAGCCGTCTGTTCCTTTGAAGCTGAACCAGACTGCGACTCTCTTCAAACTCTTCCTCTCCGATGTAGGTCTTCTTTCCTCAATGTACATGGATGGAATACAGCTGAGGATTCTCAACAACGAGAAGGACATAAATTTCGGTGCGGTATATGAGAATGTAACTGCCCAGGAACTGAAGGCTCACGGTTACAGAAACATATATTATTTCAACAGCAAGAAACAGGGGGAAGTTGATTTTTTGGTTGACTGGAACGGAAGTGTTCTTCCGCTGGAGATAAAATCCGGTAAGGATTATACCGTACACTCTGCTCTGACGAGGATTATGGATAATTCCGACTATCAGATTCCCCGGGCTTTCGTCTTCTCCAATGCCAATGTCAGGGTGGAAGGGAAAATAGTTTATCTTCCGATGTATATGCTCATGTTCATCAAGAAGGAAACGGTCCCGGACGATTTTGTCTTTAAACTTGATATCTCTGCACTCACCTGATGAAAAGTTCAGTAATGATGCACTGACTAATCACCCCCATACTCTCTCTGTAACGGATTACTCCGTTTTTGAGGCTTATGTAAAGGTACATACTTGCTGCCCAATAAAGGAAAAAGTTACAAAAGTGGGCTTTGAAAATCGGAAAAAGTTACAAAATGGCGTGGTTTTTTATGGAAAAAGTTACAATTA
>CAZKIT010000178.1:0-3656 GCA_964552905.1 uncultured Spirochaetaceae bacterium | reverse complement strand
ACTACTACAACATCCTCATCGGTGCTTCGATAGTATATAACCTCGTGTTCATGCTTTTCGCCTTCCTCTGCTGTGAAAGCGTCAAGAACTATGACGAGAAGAAATGCTGGCTCATGGTAGCCCTCGGCGTTCTGCAGGTCGTGAGAATCTTCATCCTTCCGATGAGATATCACAACCAGATAGTGACCATCCAGTCCGTCGAGACTGCAGTCATGGGCAACGCACAGTTCCTGAGATGCCTCATCTATCTTCTCGTATCGGGAATCTGCCTCCTCGTCGGAGCAGCAGTCGGCATCCAGAAATCGAGAACACTCAAGGCATACATTGCAACTCTCGGTGAAGAGAAAAGGAGAGACTGATGGCAGAACTCAAACTACAGCATCTCGACAAGATTTACGACAACAAGGTCCAGGCAGTCTATGACTTCAACCTGGATGTCAAGGACGGTGAACTCATCGTCCTCGTAGGCCCCTCCGGCTGCGGAAAGTCCACTACACTGAGAATGGTTGCAGGACTCGAGGATATCTCGAACGGACACCTTCTTCTCGACGGGAAGGACATCACCCAGGCTCCGGCTAAGGACAGGGACATGGCAATGGTCTTCCAGAACTATGCTCTCTACGGCCATATGACGATATATGAGAACATGGCATTCTCCCTCACACTCAGAAAGGAGAACCCGAATGTCATTCACAAGAAGGTTCTCGCTGCAGCGGAGATTCTCAATCTCACGACTCAGCTGAACAAGAAGCCGTCGCAGCTTTCCGGCGGACAGAGACAGCGTGTCGCAATGGGCCGTGCCATCGTCCGTACTCCGAAGGTCTTCCTTTTCGACGAACCGCTTTCGAACCTCGATGCAAAGCTCAGAGGCTCGACAAGAAGGGAGATTCTCCTTCTTCACAAGAAGCTCAAGGCTACAATGCTCTACGTCACGCACGACCAGACAGAGGCCCTCACGCTTGCCGACAGGATCGTCTGCATGTCCATGGGACATGTCCAGCAGGTCGGAACGCCCCTGGAACTCTACGATACTCCTGCGAACATCTTCGTCGCGGGTTTCATCGGACTTCCGCCGATGAACTTCTTTGAAGTGAAGGTCAAGGGCTCCTCCCTTGTCGGAAGGGGCTTCACGGTTCCTCTCAACGGCGAGGATGCATCGCTCCTCTCTTCCTACAACGGAAAGGAAATCGTCCTCGGAGTAAGACCGGAGAACGTCGTCAAGGGTGATGACATCAGAATCAAGGTCACATCCAATGAGAATCTCGGCATGAATACACTCGTACACGGCCACATTGTCAATGACGGCATCACGTATGACAAGATTACAGGAAAACTCAGAGGCTGGTGTGACTACAAGAACGGCGATGAAGTTTCCATTTCATTCGACAGAATGCACTTCTTCGACAAGGAGACGACCCAGAGAATCGTCAAGGAGGCTGACTGATGGCACAGAAGAAAAAAGGATTTAAAGAGTGGATGAGGAAGACGGTCGTTTCGCTCAAGCGCAACCCCCACCGCATTCCGCTTCTGATGTATCTCATCACATTCCTCTACTATGCACTGAATCTCACATGCATTTCCGATACGACAGCGAAGATCCAGGGCAGCGGCATGGGACTCTGCGGCTTCGTGACAATGCTCTTCTCCATCCTGAGCCTTGTCTGCTTCCTCAACACGTTCCAGCACAGGAAGCCCGTGAACAAGCCGATGCTCGTTCTCCTCTTCGTGATGACGGCAGTAATAATCTACGCCGACATCCGCTACAGGGGACTCATCTACAGTGCAGTCAACGCCGAAGTGAATGCAATCAAACGCCAGGATTACATGGATAAGGCATACAGCATGCTCTACACGCATGTCATCCTTCTCATCGTGTCGGCAGGACTCGTCGTACTGCTTCCTGTCTACTCGAAGCTTCTGAAGATGATCAACACATCAGTCGAAGTCGATTCCTATGATTCGATGGAGGCTATCGATATCTCCGGAGAGGACTGATGTCTAAGAAGGAAAGAGTCGACTACACCGAAAAGAAGAAGCTTGTCGAGGAACTCGTCAATGCGAACGAGGAGAATACTCCCGAGTATTCGGAAGAAGAGCTCAACCGTTACAAATCAAAGTCCGGGATAAGGCTCAATTCGACCTCGAAGGCTCTTCTTCTGAAGTTCTGGTTCAGCGGTGTTGTCTGCTATTTCGTTGTCTGGGGACTGGGAGTCTATCTTGCTACTCTGGATCTCATCTTCGTCACCTGTGTCATAATGGGTTTCGTGAAGGATATTCTGGAGAACAATATTTTCCGGTTCCTCGCAGACCCTCCCGGGTCGAATGACAAGTGGATGATGTTCCCGAAGAAGGGCTTCATGTCTCTCATATTCAATGTGCTCTACGCATTTCTGGTCATGTTCTGCGTCTACTGCACATATGCGGCTCTGAATACCGTACTCTATAAACTGACCGGAGAAAGCACCGCTGAGGAACCTTTCTCATTCGGACTCTTCTATCTCTGCTACGACCTGCTGTTCATAAAGATGAAGCACGTGGGACAGAAGATAGTGGCGGACGCAAAGAAAAAAGCTAAAGGAGGCGAGTAATGCCATACCTCATTTTCAAGGACATAAACAAGATCTACCCGAACGGCTTCCATGCTGTCCATGATTTCAACCTTTCAATAGACAAGGGCGAGTTCATCGTGTTCGTAGGCCCATCGGGCTGCGGAAAGAGTACAACGCTGAGAATGATTGCGGGACTCGAGGATATAAGCAAGGGTGACTTCCTCATCAACGGCGAGAGAGCCAACGAGAAGGGGCCCAGGGACAGAGGTATCGCAATGGTCTTCCAGAGCTATGCCCTCTATCCTCAGATGACGGTCTATGACAACCTCGCATTCGGCCTCACTCTCGAGGGAATCGACGAGGACATCATCGAGGAGAAGGTAATGAACGTTGCCGGAATCCTCGGCCTCACGGAGTACCTCGACAGACTTCCCAAGGCTCTCTCGGGCGGACAGAGACAGCGTGTCGCAGTCGGAAGAGCAATCATCAGGAAGGTAAACATCTTCCTCATGGACGAGCCTCTTTCGAACCTTGATGCCAAGCAGCGTGTCACGATGAGAAGTGAGATTACCGAAATCCACAAGAAGACGGGTGCTACCACAATCTATGTCACACATGACCAGACAGAAGCCATGACGATGGCCGACAGAATCGTCGTCATGAAGGAAGGATACATCCAGCAGGTCGGAACTCCGTACGAGCTCTACTTCAACCCGGTAAACGTCTTCGTTGCAGGCTTCATCGGAGAGCCTCCGATGAACTTCGTGAAGGCAGTTCTCGAGAACGGCCACGTGAAGATCGGCCAGAACGACGTCGACCTCACAAAGAAGCTCAGTGCCGACAACCTGAAGAAGTACGAGGGGAAGGAACTCGTATTCGGCTTCAGACCCGAGGCAGTCACACTCCGCGACGAAGGTGACAGCTGCACTCTCAAGAGCACAGTCGAACTCACAGAGCTCCTGGGAGACAACACCAACGTCTACATCGACATCCAGGGCAGCAAGGCCATTCTCAAGGTCAATCCGCATGATACACCCGAGATGGACAGCTCGCTCGATTTCTACATCCCGTACGAGAGCGTCTATCTCTTCGACGGCGAAACGGAAG